>JBQCEJ010000472.1:0-8759 GCA_051960355.1 Verrucomicrobiota bacterium
GCGGAGCGTCTCGGGCACGCAGAATGCCGGTGCGGTGAACTTTCACCCGCGCGACGAGCAGCACACCATCGTGACGCTGCGAATGGAGCACGAGCCGGAAGGCGCGTTGGAAACCATCGGCAGCGCCCTCGGGATCCTCTCCGGACGAGTTGAGGCGGACCTGCGGCACTTTAAGAAGTTCATTCAGGAACGCTCGACGGAAACGGGTTCCTGGCGTGGCGAAATCCACGGCAGCGATGTGGGCGGCGAAGGCACAAGTGGAAGAATGTAAGAAGTAAATCAAGCTGCCCGCGCTCGTATTTCACGAGCCGGGCGGCTTTCGGGGAAAGGAGTTATACATGTCCACGACATTGTCATGGACCGCTGGCGCACCGAAGGAGGACCGCGTCAGGGCCAATACAAAAACCGAAATCAATGAAGAGTTGGATCGCGAGCTGGAACAACGCTTGCGCTTCTACGCCGTTCAACCGCGGGCGGTTCTCTCCGATCGCATCGAGGAACTGGATCGCGAGTGGGACATTGAGCGGGCGCTCGAGACAAATGCCGCCGCCGTGGGTCTCGCGGGTGTGTTGCTGGGAATGACTGCCAGCCGCAAGTGGTTCGTCTTGCCGGCGATCGTTTCCGGATTTCTCTTTCAGCATGCCTTGCAGGGCTGGTGTCCGCCGCTTCCACTGTTTCGGCGGATGGGCGTGCGGACGCGAATCGAAATCGAACAGGAACGATACGCGTTGAAGCTGTTGCGAGGTGATTTCAAAATCGGCGAACAGGAGACCAATCCCCGGGACATCATCAAGACGGTGCAATGTTAACCAAAACAAGGAGTGAATTATGGATACTGTAAACCTATCAAGAGGAGTGGAGCAGGCCTGGACCGGTTTCATGACGTTCATGCCCAAACTGCTGCTGGCGGTCGTCATTCTGGTGGTCGGCTATTTTATCGCCAAACTACTGGCGGGACTGCTGGACAAATTGCTCGAACGCGTCGGATTTGACCGTCTGGTGGAACGCGGCGGGATCAAGCGGGTGCTGGAAAAAACCAAGTACGACGCGAGTGACCTGCTCAGCAAGCTGGTCTTCTATGCGATCTTCCTGTTCGTGTTGGAATTCGCCTTCGGCATTTTCGGTCCGAATCCCATCAGCGCCATGCTGACCGCGGTGATCGCGTTTCTGCCGAACTTGTTCGCAGCCGTGGTCATTGTCATTGTCGCGTCGGCCATCGCCGCAGCGGTCCGGGACATCCTCCAAGCCACCATGGCCGGGCTGACTTATGGAAAGACGGTGGCAAACATTGCCGCAATTGCGATTCTGGCGACCGGTATTTTCGCCGCTTTGAACCAGATCAACATCGCGCCCGCGATCGTAAACGGCCTGTTCTACGCAATGCTGGCGATCGTGGCGGGTTCGGCGATCGTCGCCATTGGCGGCGGCGGGATCGTGCCGATGCGCTCTCAATGGGAAAAGGCGTTGGGACGCATGGAACGCGAGGCGCCGCAGTTGAAGCAGCGCATGCAGGAAATGCCGCAACGCAGCGAGGAACGCGCCGAAGTCTGGAAACAACAAGCGACTCGTGAACCTGGACCGGAGAAAAGCTTCCCCGGTTGAAGCTTGGTTGCGCCGTGTTTGGGATGTGGGCAGTGCTTCAGGCACTGCCCACCTTTTTTTGAAGAGTCCCATTCGTGCGCCTGCAAATTTCTCGAAGGGCCCGCCCGGGGTGTTTTCAGGATATTACCCCATATCGTTTGAAGTCACGTGCCGCCATCTTCAATTCAACACTGGTGATTGCAAACACAACTGAAGAGCAAAGGAATATTTATGGAAACACGAACAGAATCTGACATCGAACAATCGACGGAAAAGCTGTTGCAAGATCTCAGAGAGGTCGTGCGCGATGGAGAAGAATTGCTGAAAGCCGGAGCGGAAGACTTGAGCGAGAAGGGCGCCGTTGCCCGTGAAAAACTCGCCGCCGCCCTGGAAGTCGCTCGCGAAACCCAGCGCCGCATCCAGGAACGCGCCGTGGCGGGAGCCCGCGCCACGGATCGCATGATCCGCGAAAATCCTTACCAAGCCATCGGCATCGCGTTTGGAGTGGGACTGCTGGTCGGAGTCCTGGCAAGCCGCAAATAGGATCCACATATGAGCCGCAATCATGAAGAAGGCCCGGGCCTGGTGAGCTTGGTGCGGAAAACCCTGGGAACCGGCCTGGGAGCCCTGCAAAACCGAGGGGAACTCTTCATGGTGGAACTTCAGGAAGAGAAATCCCGGCTCATCAAACTGGTCGCATTCGGCGTCGGCGCCGTTTTCCTCGGAATGATGACGCTGCTGCTGATCACGGAGGCGATCATCTTCCTGGTGCCGGAAAAGTATCGTCTCTACGCGGTCGGCGGATTTGCGGCGCTTTACCTGATCGCAACGATCGTCGCCGCGGTGAATGCGAAAAACCTGCTGAAACGAATTCCGTTTGGCGACACGCTGGCGGAATTCAAAAAGGACAGCGAACTGATGGAGGCCTTCAGTGAGTGACTTGGAAAAGCGGAAAAAAATGTTGATCGCGGAAGCCGAGGTTTACCGGCAGTTGCTCAAACTGGAGGTGCAGAACCTGCGGATCTACGGCATCAAAACCAAACGCCGGCTGACCTCCTTCAGCGGCGGCAATCCATTGCTCGCCGTCGGCGTGCCGATGCTCGCGTCCTTGATCGCCCGCAAACGGAAGGCGCGACGCTGGGGAGCCTTGGGCTTCCTCGGCTGGCAACTCTACCAACGGTTCGGTCCGGCCATCAGCAGCCGGTTCGCAGCAAAAACGCCGCGCGGCCGAACTGCCTCTCAGGAATACGTGTTGGACCGAGTGATGTAACTATGGAGCCGACACATCGAACATCCCAGCAAGACACCGCAATCCGAAAAAAAGCTTCGCGCCAACCTTCCGACGCAAAAGTCTCCGTCATCGGGCCGCCGCAATGCGCGGCTCCGCTCAATCGAAAGCACTCTTACAAACCCGGGCGGCCAAAACCCCAAGAGCCGCAGACAGCATGGACTGGAAGGAACCTGGGATCATTGGCCCGGTCACCGGAATACCTCCCTGGGGTCCAGACCCCAGTGACACAGGAAACGAACAAAGCTTAGCGTATGGCAGCCGAAGGAATTTAAGAGAAACAAAACAAGGAACAAACTATGAAAATAATCAAAATAATCACACTGGCCGCATCCGTAACGGTGTTGGCCCAGACCGGTATGGCGCAGGTGGCTCACGTCTGGGACGATCCTCGTGGATGGTGGGGACATCACTTCGTGTACGGCCCGTCCGTTCCGGCCAAGTTCACGGCGAACGAATTCAATGTGGATGTCTTCGGCTCCTTTTTGGGACAAGAAAATAAGATCGAAGACGTGTTCAAGACGAACATTCGCAAAGGCAAATGGGGCGGCGGCGTCGGCGTCAATTACTTCCTCACACGCGAACTCGGTATCGGTGCCGACATGAACATTCCGAGCAATGGCGGCAATTTCGTGGATTCAGTCAGCGGAAGCCTGATCGCTCGGCTCCCCTTTGAATCGACCGGCCTTGCGCCTTACGTCTTTGGCGGCGGCGGACGCCAGACCGATCCCGAATGGCAATGGACAGGTCACGTCGGCGTGGGCCTTGAGTTCCGCATGAATCCGATCACCGGCATCTTTACGGATGCGCGGTACGTCTGGGCAGACAAGACCTCCGACAGTGTGCTGTTGCGGGCCGGTTTACGGTTTGTCTTTTGATTGTTAGAGCCCACTCCAAGAACTACCTCCAGTTAGTTCGGCGCCGGGAAGAAATTCCCGGCGTTTTTGCGTTCAGCGATCCCAGACGGCATGCCGCAGCTGCGAATTGGACCAAAGAGCGTTGGTCCGCGGGACAACTTCAGATTTCTCCGCGCCTCTGCGCCTCATCGGTAAATTCCTCCGGAAATGAATCCCAAGAATCACTGTGGTTCCGGTTCAAAGACTGTCCAGTGGACTCTTCACCCCGATCCCCGGCTTTTTCATCACATGCGTGTAGATCTGGGTGGTTGAGACATCGTCGTGCCCCAGTAATTCTTGAAGACTGCGCAGGTCATATCCGGCCTCCAGTTGGTGAGTGGCAAAGGAATGACGCAAGGTGTGGCACGACGCCGGTTTGTGCAGCTTTGCCAGGCGCACCGCTTCCTTCATGGCCCGTTGCAACAGCAGTGTATCCCACAAACCGCGGTTCACGCCTCCCGGCACTGGACGATCGGAGCGTCACGTTCAGCTACAAGGATTACGCGGAGGAGAGCCGGCGCAAGACGATGACGCTGGCGATCGAGGAGTTCACGCGGCGGTTCTGCCTGCATCTGTTGCCGGAACGGTTTGTGAAAATCCGGCACTACGGACCAATCGGAACCGGCAGGAACGAATCGCCCGTGCGCGGGAAAGTCTGGGAGTGAAAGAAGCGGAGACGGTTGGATCCGAGGCGCTCAACACACAACCTTCAGCTCTCAACACAGACCAACGCCAGCGATGTCCGCATTGCGGGGCGATGGCGTTGGTGTGGGTGGAGGAAGTGCCGCGGAGGCTGCGGTGGATCAAGCCAATTTTGATTTGCGATTCAACATGAAGGACGGCATCGTCAGCCCATGCGAGGACGGAAGCCAAAAGACAGTGCGCCTGTTGAAGATGTGGTGTTGTCGCGCACTGGAATGGATGTGGCAAATGCCAGGTCGCAAGCCGGTATGCGACGCGCGACGCACGGTGATTGCGGTGTGCGAGGGGATCGTGGCGGGGCCAGGAGCCTTGCCGACAGTCCCAAGTCGGGGCCTGAACTGCGCGATGGAGTTGGTCCGGAATTACTTTCCCCTGTAGATCGGACATCGCGGGTTCAGCGGTTCAGTTCAACAGCAGTGTATCCCACAAACCGCGGTTCACGCGTCCCGTGTTTTTCCACCCTTGCTGCCCGCGGCTTGCGGGATACACTGCTTCAACGTTGGACCAAACCGAGCTTATGACGCCGTGAAAACATTTTTCATCTTCTCAGCTCTGTTGTCGGTAGTGCTTGGATTCTACTCCGTTTGGACTTTGGTAGCCGGAAGCGCCCACAATCACTATGAAACACGCTACTTTCTGCTTTATGACAGCGGGTGGCGCGATATTTCTCCGTCATGGTGGGAGCTTAGCGACGCTGACGTCTCAGCGCAGCCGGAGAAGTTTGAGAAGGCATACCGAGAATCCGTTCTGGACGCTTACAGAATGGCGGGCCTGACCGGCAGGCTCCAGTCTCAGTGCCTTGTTTTAGCTGCGATACTATTCGTAGTCAGCTGCGCCGGATGGTGGGCAGCCCGACGTTGTCAGCGTTTTGAGCAAGGAATTGTCCAACCAGACGGTGCAGGCAACAGCCACCGCGCCGGTCAGTAGCGTGAGCACCAGACGGCACAACACTGTGGTTGCAGTCGCGAGTGCGGCTGCCAGTGGCTGTGCCTGACCTTTGCGTTAGGCAGCTTCACACGTCATGGCAAAAAAGAACATCAAGTTACTGACCGTTGAGGATACTTTTCTCATCGAAGGTCGAGGTGTTCTGGTTTTGCCGATGATTACGGATTACAGTGGCCCGACATCATTTCAGGTTGTTCTTCGGAAGCCGGACGGTGAGGAGTCTTTGGTTCAGGCTCATCTCGACATTCCGAGGTTCAATACGGCACGAGAGCCATATCCGTTTACCTGTTCACTTGCAGGCATCGGGAAGCAAGACGTTCCGATTGGCACAGAGATTTGGATTTCACATGACCCAGCCGCCTAACACAGCGCGAGGCTGTGTGAAAACTCTTGGCGGGATGGGCGGGTTGAGAGTGGTTTGAAGTTTTTCTGCGGGAACTTTTCTTCTGAAAAAGTGAAGGGGTCGGCCGGTTCTCTCTCAATGGCAGCAACGCCGGAGCTTATTGCAGCCGATCAGGCCGGAGGGGCGTTTGCCCGGACTTTCAGCGCACCGCGGCGATGAGTTTTTGAACGTTCACCAGGTTCAACACCCGTTTGAGGTTGTAGGCCAGCGTGATCAGGCTCCATTCGGTGCGCACTTTCTCCAGTCCTTTCAACAGGAAATGCGTGTAGCCCATCGACCGCTTGATGGTCCCGAACGGATGTTCGGCCAAAGTCTTCCTGAGTTTGAACTTCTCCGGCTCGCGCTTCATCCGCTGTGCCATGGCTTCCATCAGGTGTTCGTTGTCTTCGCGCGTGATGGTGCGGCTGACTTCCGCCGCGTTGTAATAACCTTTATCCGCCACGACTTCGGTTTGTCGCACTTCCAGGTTCTCTTTGGCTTCGAGCGCCACGTCGGCCAGTTGGCGGTAATCGGTCACGTCGTTCGTCACCGCGTCGGCGGCAATGAGTTTGTTCCTGGCATCGACGGCGATCTGCGCGTTGTAGCCGACAACATTGCCGTTGGCCGTGTGCATCCGGCGCGTGTCGGGATCGGTCACGGAGATCTGCTTCTGCCCGTCGTCCAGTTGAGCGAGCAGTTCTTCGTGCCACTCCTTCTTTTCCTGCAAGGCAGCGATCTTCTCCTGCAACGCGGCTTTGTCCAAAGGCGCGGCAGCCGGCTCGGCGGCATCGGCTTCATCCAGCTGAGCGAAGTATTCCTGGAGGCGCGCGTCGGCGTGAGCGATCAGTTCCCTGAGCTTGTCGGCGCTGAAGTTGTTGTCGCGACTGTTCACCGCGCGGAACTTGGAACCGTCGATGGCGAGCAGTTCACCGCCAAAGAGGTCGAGCTTGCGGCAGAGCAGGATGAACTGGCGATGAACGGCCTTGAGCGGTTTCAAGTTGTCCTTGCGGAAATCGGCGATGGTCTTGAAATCGGGAGCGAGTTTTCCCATGAGCCAGATGACTTCGACATTGCGCAGGCATTCGGCTTCGAGCGCGCGGGAGGAACGGATGCGATGCAGATAGCCGTAGAGATAAAGCTTGAGCAGCGCGGCGGGATCGTAAGGCGGTCGGCCGGTGTCCGCACAGCGCGCTCTGGCAAAGCGGAGGGTGAAGAGATCGAGCGGGTGACGAAGGCGTCGAGGAAACGGACGGGATTATCGGTGGCGACGTAATCGTCGAGCGATTCTGGAAAGAGCAGCGTCTGGGATCTGTCGATACCGCAACGGTGGTTCATGCTTGAAGCAGACAGCGCAGAGGCGTAAAAGGTTTCCTGTCATGAGGCACTTTTCACACAGACTCGCGCTGCAGCGAACCCGGCATGGCGTCGCGGTTTGCAATCGTTGCGTCCCGTGTGCCGGGTCGCTGAGCTTGGGTCGTTCGGTGTCAGATCGCGCCCGGTTGATCACATAATCGAATTTCGCATGTTCATCACATTGCTTGGTATCGGCTCAGAGACGTTGCTCGAGGATTTCGACGCCGCAGGAGTTGAGTATGCCCGCAGACACCCGCAGCCCGGCGTGATTATGAACGCCGGAGAGGTTGTGGAGGTATTGAAGTTCACAGTTCCAGCGCTTGCCGGCATTATCGTCGCCTGGCTGAACACGCGACCCTCGAGAAAGGTCACCGTTACTCTAAAAGACAAAACGATTTGGCAGGCAGAGGGTAGGAGCGTTGCAGAGGTTGAGAAGCTCCTGACTACTGCAAAGACTGTCATGGCTTTGGAGACGAAGAAGCCAGACGGATACAAGAAATGACACCGAACCATGCGCTGCACCGAACCGCAGCCCCGCGTTCCGGTTTCGATACGCTCGGTTTTTCGGACACTGGATTCGCTGCCAGCGCCCGCTTCCGGCGGCGGTCGGTGAGCTGATCGTTCGGCATGAAAGCGATGTCGTTGCTATTGTTGTTGATCTTGGCCGGTGGTTGCGCGGGCTTGCCCAACCTCGACAAGGTTCAGTACTCATTTAGCCGTGAGCACCCTGAGACCACGGTTCTTGAAGTTGACGGCCAGCTCACGAATCGTTTCCGCGCGCAGTTTCATATTTACTATTTGAAACCAGGAGACACTCTGGAGCACGAAGACGTATGGCATTATCACCATGCCGCCGAAGCTTGGGTTGCTGGCAGAAGGGAGTCTGTCAGGTGAGAGGATTGCCGAACCAGATCACTGCACACAACGCCGGATGGCCGTCGCAGTTCCGCTTCGCGGGCAGCGTCTTTTGGTCCGGCGTGTGTGAGTTCCATCGTTCGCCATTGCATCCGTGAGAAGGTCCTTGGTCATTTTGCTGTTGATGGAGCTGGCTTTTGCAGGAGCGTTAGGTTTGACGGGTCACATTTACCGGCCGGAGACAGTGCGCGCCTACGGAGCATGGCAGCAGAATCCTACTAAGGAGACACGGCACGAGTTTGAGCGGCAAGTGCGCATTGCAGATTTTCAGCAGTGGGCATTCAGCAGCGCTGTGTTCCTGGTGTTGGCTGGCGCCACGCTGTTGGTGTATAGGCTCAGGATGGGCGAACACAGAAGGGTGTGTTGCTGCGGAGCGCAGCGGAGCCAGCAAACACGCCACTGGTTGAACAAGCCCGGTAAAGACTAAAGGAGTAGAAAGCGCGTCCTATGGCGCTTATGTTTCAGCCGGGGAGGGTCGGAGTCATCCGCAAACGGCCACTTAGGATCCACTTATCCATCCCCAAAGCACGGCTGGGTCCTCCCGCCGGTATTCCCGCCCCGCGTTGACCTTTGAACAGCCATTGCCCCGGGCGGTTTTTCCCCGCGCCAGACCGGCGGGAATGGCGTCGGGACAAAAGCGGTGCGTCCGCGCGCGGTTCTGATTTTTGCTGCGCGCGATTCATGCCGCCATGGAGCT
>JBQCEJ010000473.1:0-2676 GCA_051960355.1 Verrucomicrobiota bacterium
CACCACGCTGGCGGTGTCGTTGATTGTGGCAGTGGTCACGGGTTTCCTGTTTGTGAAAATTCCGAAAGTCTTTTTTCCAACGGAAGACACGGGGCAGGTCTTTGGCATTACTGAGGCAGCCCAGGACATTTCGTTCGAAGCGATGCGTGAACATCAGATCGCCGTGGCCAAGATCGTGTCGGAGGATCCCAATGTGGCGAGTTTCATGTCATCAGTCGGAGCTGGCGGTCCGAATGCCACCGCGAATAACGGACGCATCTTCATACGCCTCAAACCGCGATCGGAGCGCAACTTGGGTGCGGAAGAGGTGATTCAGGAACTCCAGGCGAAGGTCGAAGTCGTGCCGGGCATCAAAACTTTCTTTCAGGTGCCGCCTTTGATTCGAATTGGCGGACAAACGACGAAAGCCCTGTATCAATTCAGTTTGCAGGACACGGACGTGAACGAGTTGTATCACTGGGCACCGATTCTGATGAAACAGATGGCAGAGTTGCGCGGCTTGAAGGATGTCACCAGCGACATGCAGATCGCCAATCCGCAGATCACGGTGGAGATCGACCGCGACAAGGCTTCCAGTCTGGGTGTCACCGCGGAGCAAATCGAAACCGCCCTGTACAACGCCTATGGGCAGCGGCAGGTTTCGACCATCTACACGGACGTCAACGAATACTGGGTGGTCATGGAAGTGGAACCGCAATATCAACGCGATCCCGCCGCCCTGGGTCAACTCTATGTGCGTTCTTCCCGTGGAGAACTGATTCCTTTGGGAGCCGTGGCCAAGCTCTCCCGCGGCATTGGTCCGCTGACGATTTCACATGTGGGGCAATTACCGTCGGTCACCATTTCGTTTAACCTTGAGCCGGGATTTTCGCTGGGCACCGCTGTTGAACAGGTGCAAACCGCGCAAGCTGACTTGCACATGCCGGCGTCCATCACCGCAAGTTTCCAGGGATCAGCGCAGGTTTTCCAATCGTCTCAAAAAGGACTTGGCGTTCTGCTGATCATGTCCGTGCTCGTGATCTACATCATTCTCGGAATTCTTTACGAGAGCTTCATTCATCCGATCACGATTCTTTCCGGATTGCCGTCGGCTGGCTTTGGCGCGTTGCTGACGCTGATGCTGTTCGGATTGGATTTGAACATCTACGCCTTCGTTGGATTGATCATGCTTGTGGGCATTGTGAAGAAGAACGCGATCATGATGATCGACTTCGCTTTGGATGCCGAGCGGAAGGGCAGCAAACCTTACGACGCGATCTACCAGGGCTGCCTGCTTCGCTTCCGGCCGATCATGATGACCACAATGGCGGCGTTGATGGGAACGCTGCCGATTGCGCTCGGCTTTGGTGCCGGGGCGGAATCGCGTCGCCCGCTCGGGTTGGCGGTGGTCGGCGGGTTGATCGTTTCGCAAATGCTGACGCTCTACATCACGCCGGTGATTTATCTCTACCTGGAATCCTTCCAGCAATGGTTGCGCCGACATATGCATCGGCGTAGTGGTGAAGCGGCGGCTGAAGGCTCGGCCACGGCGTGAAGCGATTCGTCCTCGTGCAATCAGCTTTTGGAGGGTGTCCGCGACACAAACGGATTGCCCTTGATATAAAAGCGCAAGTGCCGTTTCGCCCAGTGCCGCGCGTAATCGACGCCGATTCTTGGACCTTTCACCATCGTGAACGCTTCGGCTGTTGGCGCTGACGCAATGTAAAAATCGTCGCTCAAGAGATCGTGAGCATTCAATCGCTAGTCCACCGCCATGGCCTTGCAAAGCAGACCAGGCCCGTGCGTGCGGCCGGTAATGTTCTTCACCGGTTCCAGCGCGCGCAGCAGCACCGCTGAAGCATGGCCGTCGCGTTCCGTCACGACATTCATGCAGTAGTGAATTCCGTAGATGAGATAGACGTAAGCGTGGCCGGGCGGACCGAACATGACTTTCGTGCGCTCGGTGCGGCCTTTTGAAGAATGCGCCGCCAGATCGTGCTCGCCCAGATAGGCTTCAACTTCGACAATTTTGCCAACGCGTTCCACGCCGTCACTGAGGTGAACGAGCAATTTCCCAAGCAGGTCTTTCGCAACAATGATCGTGTCGCGATCGTAAAAGGCTCGCGGCAGTTTGCGTTCGAGAAGTTCGTTGGCCGCCATGCAGCGAATCACTTGCGAGCTGTGGAAGAAACAGCCGGCTTCTGCGTGATGGCATTGGTCGGAGCTGGTGTTGCGGGCGCGGTCGGTGCTGCCGGATCCGGCACGCCGTCGATCCGATAACGGCGATTCATGTACAGTTCATCGGCAACCTGAAAGAGCGAGGTCGCGTTTTTCTCCAGTTCCGTGAACTCGGACGTGGGCGTGCTGACTGGTTTCAGGCCGGTCGTCTTGGGATCGCCTTCATAAAAATTGATGCTTTGTTGCAATCCGAGGATCGCCATGCGCGCGTCAGCGTACATCCCGATGCTGCGATTGTGGTTGAGCAGCGCGCGGGCGGTTTCCGGAGGATCATTCAACAGGTCGCGGCCAAAAAACATGGTCTCGTAAGGACGGCCAATCAAGCCCAGCAGAGTGGGGGAGACGTCGAGTGAATTGCCGAGCGTCCCAATGCGTTGCGGCTGTTTGACCACAGCGGGGCCGAGGATCACGAGCGGAATTTCGTAGGAGAAAATCGGAATGCTTTGGCTGCCGTAAACG
>JBQCEJ010000474.1:0-10797 GCA_051960355.1 Verrucomicrobiota bacterium
CTGGGTGAAGTATCCGGTCATCGGCGAGTTTCCGACGAACGTTTTCGCTGCGCCGGCAGGTAACGTCGAACTGGCCGTGCCTGTCCATGGTGAACCGCCGTTGCACTACCAATGGCTGTCGAATGGGATTCCCATCGAGGAGGCAACCCCACGCACGCTCAGCCTGACCAATATTGATGTTACGGACGAGGGCCTCTACTCATTGACGGTGAGCAACGCAAGCGGCGTCGCCACCTCTCCGGGCATCCTCCTAAGGATCGGCCCGCCCACGATCGTTTCACATCCGGAAGGCACCGTTGCCACTGTTGGCTCAACCCTCACGCTGACCGTGGATGCAGTGGGCTTGGCTCCCTTGAGCTATACTTGGCTCTACAACGGTGCGCCCATTCCGAACGCGCTTGAAAACACGCTGGTGCTGTCCGGAGTTCAATATGCCAACACCGGCGACTATCAGGCGGTCGTCACCAATTCGTACGGCGCCGTAACTAGTTCCGTCGCGCACGTCGAGATTTCAATCCTCGATCAGCAGCAGACAACCTCCAGTGGCTGGGCACATCTGCAACGGGATATGGACCGTTGTCTTCTGGCTCAGACCTTCACTCCTCTCGTATCGGGTCGCCTGGTTCAATTGTCTCTTAACGGGTTCTTCGGGGGCGTCGACGTGGAGTTCCCGACCACCATTTCGATTTTCGATGCGGAAGATGGACGTCCAGGCACGAATCTTCTGGGCCGAGCCGTCATTCCGCGACTGTCGGACAGCGATGCGATCCGATTCGACCATTCACCGGTGTACCTCGTGGCTGGAACCGAGTACGCATTCGTCCTTGAGACCGAAGCGCCTGCCTACAACGGCCAGAGTTACCGATTCGTATGCGGATTGTACGATCCCTACCCGAATGGAAAGGCGTGGCAAAAAGTGGGAAACGGTCCTTGGCTGGATTTGGATTACCCCAGTGCAACATCGGATCTGGTCTTTTGGACGTACATGGTTCCCGGAATTCCAGCCGTCCGCCTGACGTCGCCCGCGGAAGGCACCGTTATCAAATTAGGCGAAACCGTGCCGCTCACGGCGGTGGCCTCAGAACTCGAATCGCCGCCATTTGCGTTGGGAATCTATGCCGACGGAACTCCTCTGGGCTTCTCCACCAATTCACCTGTCCAAGTCAATTGGAGTCCGACCATGGCGGGTCAAAGCGAATTATTGGCAATACTGACGAATGGATCGTCGCTGACGTTCACCTCGGCAGTGGTCCGCGTAAAGGTGGTGGAATCCGCGCCGGACAACGATCGCTTTGCGGACCGCATCCTTTTGACGAACGACTATCACATCGTTGCCGCATCCAATGTCGGTGCAACCCGGGATCCCGGAGAGGCTCCAATCCCGCCCAGCGTCGGTGCCTCGGTCTGGTGGCAATGGACGGCACCACGCTCCGGAGAGGCGGTGGTCGCAATCGAAGCGCCCCAGAACACCAATGCCTTACTCGGCGTATACAGAGGCACTGCCGTGGACGCACTTCTGTCGATCACGAATGGAGCGGGCCGTTGCGCATTCAACGCCATTGCTGACGCGAAGTACCAAATCACGCTGGATTCGATGACGAATCTCCTCACGAACGCAACGCTGATCGTCGCTTTGAATGACGTGGAACTCTCAACTCCGATTTCAAATTCCACCTTTTACGCGCCGGCCTTGGTTCCAGTCCAGGCGCTTCGCACGGGCAACCAACGGCAACTCACGCAGGTCGATCTCTTCGCAAATGGAGTAAACCTTGGAAATCTGCCCCTCAATACGCTCAGTGCTTCCCAGATGTTTTCAGACTCCGGATACTACACCTTGAGCCTCGCCTCTACGGACGACCACGGAGTGATCACGCATTCTGGGGCCGTGCCGATCGCTGTGCGTCCCGGCAATGACAATATCGAGGCCGCAACAGTTTTGACTGGCAGAAATCTGGCATTGCACGACTCCAATTTGGCCGCCACCAAGCAGGCGACGGATCCCAAGTGGGCGGACAATCAAGGCGGCCATTCGATCTGGTATCTGTGGACCGCCCCAACGGATGGTATTTGCACGATTGACGGCAGCGGCACCAACTTCGCCCTGCTGCTCAATGTATGCCTGGGATCGAGCGTGACTATTACCAACGGTGGCGGGCCAAATCCCGGGCCGATCCCTGTGGTCGCCGCCAATGCGATGGACGCACCTCACAAGCCAGTTCAGTTTGATGTCATCGCGGGTGCCACTTACTACATTTCGGTGGATGGCTACTTTGGAGAACAGGGCGTGTTGGACTGGAGCCTGAATCTGCACCCCTACAATGATGACTTCAGCGACCGGCGGGTATTGACCGGGCTCAGCTCTGGATTTCTCGATTTCAACGATGGCGCTTCGGTTGAATCGGATGAGACCTCCGTTGCTCCGTCAGGATCCGGATCCTCATTGTGGTATAGCTGGCAGGCTCCGCTGCCTGGAATCGTCTCGCTCCAAGTTTTGGGGACCAATGGCCTGGCGGTCGCAGTCTATAACGGGGATGCACTGGCCAATCTATCGCTCGCCGCGCAAAGCACCGGCTGGACGACATCGCCAACGGTAACTTTCGAAGCGCAATCCGGGCAGACGTATCAAATCGCCGTGTTTGGACAGGCAGGCTCGACCGGCGAATTCAGTTTCAACCTGGCGTGGAAAGGGCTGAGGTTTGTCAGTCCCTTGCCCAACACGGTCCGGTCGGCACCTGCAAATCTGACGCTCGCGCTCCAATTGGACTTACCGGGAAAATCCATCAAGCAGACCGTGTTCAAGGCCAATGGCAGCATCATTGGCACGGTCACCAACGCGCCATTTGCGCTCGACTGGGCCGCTTCACAAGCGGGCACTTACACGCTCTCCGCCCAGGCAGTCGCCACCGATGACAGCACTTACGACAGTGTTCCGGTCACCTGCCTTCTCTACGCAGGTGATCAAATGCCGCGCCCACGTGTTTACGCCGGTGTGCAATCAGATACTTCGTACGTCATCAACGCCGTCGGGGCGCTGCACTTGTTCGGTGCCAACGCCGTCCAGTTTGGACGCACGGCAGCGGACTTGCCATCCACACCCTTCCTCGCGAAGTGGCCGACGGGAGAGACCGGGTGGAAGGAAATTTCCGGCAGTTGGGCAATCGCCAATTCCGGCAAACTCTATCAAAATGGGGTGACGCTAATCACGTTTCCGTCGGGCGTCACCGCTTGGCAACATGTCTCCCGGGGATTCAACGGCGGTGTGACTGTCGGCGATAATGGCGATTTATATTACGGCGGAACCACCCGAATTGAAGTGACCCGTCCGCCCGGAGGCTGGAAAGACGCGCGCGCATCCTTGACGGACGTCAACAATATCATTCTTGGACTCGGGGAAGATCACGAAGCCTATGTGATCTCCTCAGGCCCTTACGGACCTGGCGATTGGAGTGCCGCGATGCTCACCCGCCCCGCTGGCGTCAACGGATGGAAGTCCATCGCTCAAGCGGCGTTGTTTGGCCTGTTGCTCACGGACAATGATGACTTGTGGATCTACGGGGAGTATGGAGGCGTCACGGGAACCTCCGACACCCCTGGATTCAGTCACGTGCCTCTGCCCGAGGGGGTCACGCGTTGGGTTGATTTCGCCGCCGGCGGTTTTCATGTGCTGGCGATTGGCGACAACGGACAGTTGTATGCCTGGGGCCGAAACTGGGAGCACCAACTCGGAATTGGCTTGGATCAAAATCCACGAGCAACCCCCGTGAAGGTTGATCTCCCGGAGGGCGTAAGCGGCTGGTCTTCGGTCGCCGCAGGTTACTTTCACAGCATCGCAATTGGACTCGATTGCAGCCTTTATGCCTGGGGTGAAAACGCGGGCGGACAAGCCGGACAACCACCCTCCCCTCCACTGTCCCGACCATTTCGGGTGGGCTCGCTGGAGGCGCTTTGCGGCACCCCGGTGCTATTCACCGATGGGAACACGAGTCGTTTGCCGGATGGAAGCTTCCGCCTTGAATTCAACTCAGATCTGAATCGCTCTTACCTTATCCAATACTCCGATGACCTGCGAACCTGGAAGAACGCAACCTCTGCGATTACTGGCACGGGTGAATTGGTCACCTGGATCGACGATGGACCGCCCAAAACAGACGCACACCCCGCAACGGTCACCACTCGAACTTACCGGGTGGTATATGCTCCTTAGCGACTGAAGAAGGTTGATCCGCGCGGATTGTTTCATAGCGCCAGCTTGGAAAATCAGCGAGGCTGACTGGGTTGCCGCGTAACCGCACCAGCCCGTGTCTTGCTTAAATCGCTGAGATCGAATTCAATTTTAACCAACAAATTTGAAATTTCACAGGAACCGACGACAATCCCTTTGCCGAACGAAAGTTCAATTTAACCGATCCAAGTAAAAAGTATGTCAACTGAATCCAAAGGCCCGTTCAACCACGGCGCCACCGCTCCAGCCACCACCAACGAGGATTGGTGGCCGAACCGGTTGAAGGTCGAAATCCTCCATCAGCATTCCGCCAAATCCGATCCCATGGGCGCGGACTTCGACTACGCAAAAGAATTCCAGAGCCTCGACTTCGCGGCTTTGAAAAAGGATCTCGCCGCGCTGATGACCAATTCGCAGGAGTGGTGGCCGGCGGACTTCGGTCATTACGGCCCCTTGTTCATTCGCATGGCATGGCACAGCGCCGGCACTTACCGCACGGGCGACGGACGCGGCGGTGGTGGCCGGGGACAGCAACGTTTCGCGCCGCTCAATAGTTGGCCGGATAACGTCAGCTTGGACAAGGCGCGCCGCCTTCTCTGGCCAATCAAACAAAAATACGGCCGGAAGATTTCCTGGGCCGATCTCATGATTCTCACGGGCAATGTCGCGCTGGAAACGATGGGATTCAAAACGTTCGGTTTCGGCGGCGGTCGTGAAGATGTTTGGGAGCCCGATCAAGATGTGTATTGGGGCCGGGAAAGAACCTGGCTCGGTGGCGACATCCGTTATTCCAAAGGCTCGCCTGGCGTCGAAGAAAACCACGGCGTGCTCGTCGCCGACGATGACAGCGAAGTGCGCCACACGCGGGATCTCGAGAATCCCCTCGCCGCCGTGCAGATGGGCCTGATTTACGTCAACCCGGAAGGCCCGGACGGCAATCCAGATCCGATCGCCGCCGCGCGGGACATCCGCGAAACCTTCGCGCGCATGGCCATGAACGATGAAGAAACGGTCGCGTTGATCGCCGGCGGCCATTCGTTTGGCAAGACGCACGGCGCCGCGCCGGCAACTCATGTGGGCGCTGAACCGGAAGCGGATGGACTTGATGCGCAGGGTCTCGGCTGGAAGAATAGCTTTGGGAGCGGCAAAGGCGGAGACACCATCACCAGCGGCCTCGAAGTCACCTGGACGACAACACCGACGCAGTGGAGCAATTCGTTCTTCGAAATCCTCTTCGGCCACGAATGGGAACTGACGAAGAGCCCGGCCGGCGCGCAACAATGGGTTGCCAAAGGCGCCGCGGCTATCATTCCAGACGCGCACGATCCCTCGAAAAAGCGTTTGCCAACTATGCTGACGACGGACCTGTCGCTGCGGTTCGATCCGGCTTACGAAAAGATTTCACGCCGCTTCCTGACAAATCCCGATCAGTTCGCAGACGCCTTCGCCCGCGCATGGTTCAAGCTGACACATCGCGACATGGGACCGCGCTCTCGCTATCTCGGGCCTGAAGTGCCGGCGGAGGAACTCGTCTGGCAGGACCCGATTCCCACCGTGAATCACAAGTTGATCGATACGCAGGATATCGCTTCCCTCAAAGCCAAGGTACTCGCCTCGGGTTTGTCTGTCTCGGAACTGGTTTCGACCGCATGGGCGTCGGCATCCACCTTCCGCGGCTCTGATAAGCGTGGCGGAGCAAACGGCGCCCGCATTCGTCTGGCGCCGCAGAAGTTCTGGGCCGTCAACCAGCCGTCTCAATTGTCGAAGGTCTTGAGCGCGTTGGAAGGCATTCAGAGTGAATTCAACCAATCTCAATCCAGCGGCAAAAAGATTTCGCTAGCGGATCTGATCCTTCTGGCGGGTTGCGCCGGGGTCGAGCAAGCCGCGAAGAATGCTGGCGTGACCGTGACCGTTCCCTTCACACCCGGTCGCATGGACGCCTCGCAGGAACAGACCGACGTCGCATCCTTCGCCGTGCTCGAGCCGATCGCGGATGGCTTCCGCAATTATCTCAAGGGCAAATACACCGTATCGGCGGAAGCACTGCTGATCGACAAGGCGCAATTGCTCACGCTGACGGCGCCCGAAATGACAGTGCTCGTCGGCGGTCTGCGCGTTCTCAAGACCAACTTCGGCGGAACGCCGCACGGCGTCTTCACCCAGCGACCCGAGACGCTGACGAATGACTTCTTCGTGAACCTGCTCGACATGGGCACCGAGTGGAAGCCCGTCTCGAAAGCGGCGGACCTCTACGAAGGCCGCGATCGCAAGACAGGCGCGGTCAAGTGGACCGGCACGCGGGCGGATCTCGTCTTCGGCTCGAACTCCATCCTCCGCGCTCTGGCGGAAGTTTATGGCAGCTCGGACGCGCAGGAGAAATTCATCCATGATTTCGTAGCGGCCTGGAACAAGGTGATGAACCTGGACCGCTTCGATCTGGCGTAAGCGCAGACCTCTTTAAAAGCACCACGACCCGTAGGCTCATGCCTGCGGGTCTTTTCGTTATCTCCTTCGCTCTCTGATGCTCGCCAGAATCTCCGCAATGACCTCAGCCTTCGGCTTTGCGCCTTGCGGGCCACGCACGCATCATATTCGAACGCGGGCGTTCATAATGGTTTGGCGTAATTGATCAACTCTTCATTCTTGTAAGGCTGCATGACCGTGAGCTGACTTGATATTCACGGGCGGAGTTGAAACCCGCACCATTTCAAGTTCTCTTGCCCGGGCCCCGCTGCTCCAGCTTCTCCTCCAACTTCGCTTAGAACAGGGAGAAGTTCGCGTCCGGTTGGTCGGAACCATCTTGCGGATTCCGGTGCGGGTGTCCGGTTGCGCCCCATATTCACTCACAATCTATTTACGGATTGCAATTTTTTCCGTGTCTCTTAACTTCCGCCACGAATTCAGAATTCACCGACGAGGAGGCATTACTATTAAATCGTCAGCATTGATTATTATGAATAGCCGGATTGCTGTATTGAATCATTTTTCTTTCCACCTTCGATTGGCCGCTGCACTGATTCTATTATCCGTTCCGGCGATTTCCGCTCAAACCTGCTTTACGAACGTGCCCATCGCCGGCCTGCCGGATATTGCCACCGGTTCTGTGGCGTGGGGAGATTATGACAACGATGGCCGCCTCGATTTCCTGCTCACGGGTTCAGATACCAACAATGTTTACTCACAGCTATGGCGGAACATCGGCAGTGGTTTCACCAACGTGCCCATTGCTGGTCTGCCGGGGTGCGGATGGAGTTCCGCGGCGTGGGGCGATTATGACAACGATGGTTACCTCGATTTCCTGCTCACGGGTCTGGACACCAACAACATTTACTATTCTCAACTCTGGCGGAACACGGGGAATGGTTTCACCAATGTGGATCTGCCCGGGGTGCCGGGAGTTGCCCCCGGATCCGTGGCGTGGGGTGACTATGACAATGACGGCCGTCTTGATTTTTTCATTACAGGTTCCATCAACGAGAACTTCGATGGTAAGATTTCCCAACTTTGGAGGAACACGGGCAATGGTTTCACGAATGTGACGGACCACGCGTTTCCCACCGGGTTGCCACAAGCGAGTGGTGGTTCGCCTGCCTGGGCCGATTATGACAACGACGGCCGGCTCGATTATCTCCACACGGGGTTGGGGACCACCGCCAACGTCTGCGGACTCTGGCGGAACACGGGCAACTGCTTCACCAACGTGACAGCCACTGCGGCGCCCGGTCTCCCAGAAGTTTTTGGCAGCTCTGTGGCGTGGGGCGATTATGACAACGATGGCCGGCTCGACTTCCTGATCTCGGGAGGCACTTCCGACGGAGCTGTCTCCCAATTGTGGAAAAATACGGGCAACGGGTTCACCAATGTGCCTATTGCCGGGCTGCCGGGCGTCATCGGCGGCTCTGTGGCGTGGGGCGATTATGACAACGATGGCCGCCTCGATTTCCTGATAACAGGAGCCTCTCTCACCGATTATATATTCCAACTGTGGAGGAACAATGCCAGCGGATTCACCAACGTGCCCACCGCCGAGTTTCTGGGTGTTCATCACAGTTCCTTGGCGTGGGGTGATTATGACAACGACGGGCGTTTGGATTTTCTCCTTATGGGAGCTTCTAGTTTCTACTGGGTGGGACTTCCCGGCACCGGATATACCGGTGTTTCCCAGCTCTGGCATAACAATGCGTCCATCACTAACACCCCGCCCGGCGCACCCACCGGCTTAGCCCTGACTGCCACTCCCAACGCCGTGATGCTCTCGTGGAATTCCGCCACAGACGACCAAAGTCCGGCCACCAGCTTGAGTTACAACGTTCGTGTTGGCAGCACGCCCGGTGGCATTGATCTGTTCGCCGGACACGTCAACGCCACGAACGGTTTCCGTCGGGTGCCTGCCATCGGCAACGCGATGTTGCGCCACAGTCTGCCGCTCACCGGCCTGACCAATGGCCAGACCGTCTATTGGAGCGTGCAAGCGGTGGACACCGCCTTCGCCGGTGGCCCCTTCGCCACCGAAACGAGCGTCGTGACCATTCCGCAACTCACCATCACCTCGAGCGACTCGACGCACGCCATCGTGAGTTGGACTCCGCCGACGTGGGGCTGGTTCTTGGAAGAGACGCCCGCGTTAAATCCCGCCGCGTGGAGCGCCTCTCCGAGCGTTGAATTGAATCCCGTGAGCGTGAGCATTACGAACACATCAAAGTTGTATCGGTTGAGCCGCCCATAATTTGACCACCAGCAAACAAACCGGCCCGCAGGAATGATCCAGCGGGCCGGTTGCTTTCCAGAATCTGATCAGACCTTCCGCTCTTTGATGTCCGCCAGAACCTTCGCGATGACTTCCGCCTTCGGCTTCCCGCCTGCGGCCCGCCGTGGTGGAGGCGCACGGAGATTCTCTCGAAGCTGGCTGGGCGCAATCAATCAGCGCCTTCTCGTCATTGGCGTGGTGCCTACGGACCTGCAAATCAATTGCTCGCGTCCACAATCAGCCTTACTGGCCCGATCAGGCCGGAGGGAACGAGCTGTGAATCTTTGGTGAAATAATTCCACGTCGTGAAGGTGTACCGGCCAGGCGCAGGACGTGGCTGGCCCTTGATGAACCAGTCGGGAAATGCTTTAAGTGGACCGCCGTTACCATGATCGCCTTGGTTCCATTCGCAATCGGCCGGCTCTTGCTCGTCGCCGATCAGTCGGTTCGCCCACACATTGACTACCTCGATTTCGAGATGATTGCCCCTTGGTTTGACAGCGCTGCTGATATCCACCCGCCACGGTGCGGTCCAGACGACGCCCAAATCTTTTCCATTCAGCCGCACTGCGGCGATTTCGCGCACTACGCCCAGGTCGAGAAAAAGTCTTCCCTTCTCCGCACCCGCTGCCGGGAGATCAAACATCTTCGTGTAAACCGCCGCGCCGCTGTAAAACCTGATGCCCGGCTCGGGCCGCTTCGACCAGTCGTCGAGCCGTTCGAATGAAGTTCGTTCCGGCCCGCCCCACTTCGGGTCAAAGCTCACCGCCCAAGCGCCGGTAAGTTCGCCAATGGTTTTGCTGGTAGGAAAATCCTTCGCCCTGATGTTGTGCGCCGTCACTGGCTTGCGAAACACCACTAAACAACTTTCCGACGCCGAGAATTCCAGTGGCACGAGAGTTTTTCCCTCGCGAACTTCAAACTCCGGCAAGTCCCGCCGTTCGCCGGTCACAGGATTCCAGAGCTCGGGCTGTTTGTCGGCCAGGCCAAACGTCGCCTGCGCCGAACCGCTGTTCGTCGAGAGGTTGGCAATGAAGTAACCATCGTTCGCTTCATCTCGGCGATGAATGCTTTTCAAGCGCAAGCGCTCGCCACTTTCCGTTGCCGCAAAATCGTTTGTGGCGATTTCGCCCCATTGCAGCAAGGCCTGACAGCGCGTGAGCGTAGCGCACCCACGCCTTGCCCTTTTCCCGCCATGTTTGCGTGCGGTCGAAATGCGTGCCCCACTGGCCCATGACCTGCCCGGCTGCCAGCGCTCGTCGAACGGTTGGTGGGTGAAGCGGTGCAGCAACATGCGTTTACGCTGTCGCAAAAGGCCGCGTCGCCGATGGGCTTCAACCACGCGGGCGTCTCCGCCCACCGGCTGTCGCCCGGTCCGCCGGTGTAAGCTTCCGCCTCGATCAAGTTGCAACCCGCAATTTTGTCGCATTCCAGCCCAATGGCTTCCCACTGCGCCGGTTGCAACAGCGTGCCCATCGTCGTCCGCCCCAAGCGGTAGATGATCCAATCGCCTGGCGGCACGGCCCAATCCAGCTTGCCATACGCGGACAGTTTGGACGAAAGGTCAACGACGTCCGCGCGGCCAACGATTCCGCTGGCGGGCAGAGCCAGCACTGCGACATCTCAATAAAATTGCTGGCGCGCCTCGATTTCCGGCGTTTCCAGCTTGCCGGTGGTTGGATTCCACACCGGATAAGTCATCCGCGAATGCAAGTCGGGCTGAGGACGCGAAAGTTCGCCGGAGAAGTTCGTCGCGCCGCGGACTCGCGTTTCCGACCAGACGATTCCCTGCATCGAAAGCTCCGGCGTGATCCACGGTCCGCCGCTG
>JBQCEJ010000475.1:0-11908 GCA_051960355.1 Verrucomicrobiota bacterium
CATTTCTGCACCGCGCACGTTTTTGGGACGCTTCGGCGCTCCTTCGTCGGCCAAAGCTATCTTTGTCCGTCAGGCGATGTTGTCATGATTTATCCGAAGAAATCACTCAATGCAAAGGCGATCGCTGCGACCATGACCAAATACCCAAGCAGTGGCGATAGCTTTTTGAGTTTCTGCTGTCCCTCATCCGAAGAGAACTTACCGGACTGCACGTCGCGTCGAATGCGTAAAGGACGAATCCACGCCAGATAAGCACCACCAAGGAACCATAGTCCATGCTCAATAGTGCTTCCGATCAACTGACCCATTGGGATGTTTGCGAACATGCGTATAAATCGCCTAACGGCCAATATAAATCATCCAAAGTTATTCATGGCTGGCGAGGAAGCGGAGCGAAACAGCTCGCCGCAGCCAGATGTGAATAACTGCGTCGCCGCGCGAAAATTCGCGGCCCGTTTTCGGATGGTTTTGACCTTTGGTTTTCACTATCCGTGTCTCTGGTTTTCCGCATCGGCGGGCCAGGTCTGCTAACGATCTGTCGCAACGAACGACTTTGAGCTTTATCGACCGGCCCGCCGGCTCGGATTGACCCTCAACGACTCTCTCAAGGAGCGGAACTGCGACCGCCATGCGGCGTTGTGTGCAGTGATCTTGTTCAGCAACCTTCATTCTGTGTCGTTCCTTTTTTCCGATTCTGCTCGATGAGTGTGTCGGCAATGTCAACCAAGAGTAAAAACGCTTGCTTGGAAGCGCTGACAAGAAAACAGCCGAGAACCCCAACAACCACACCGAGGATAATAGGCAGAGCACTCTCGCTGCGCACTCCGATCACGACATAAAATCCGGCAAGAACGAGAACCGCGATAACTGAGAGCACAGCAAACAAGCTAATCATGTCACGCAAAGCGGAGTAGCACGTCTGGGATCTGACCGCTTCCAGAAATGCCGAAGGCGATTGGTCTCGGTCTGCTTGCTTCAGCGTTGCCGAGGAAGCAGGGTTACGCTCGTCTGCTGGAACCAGCGGTGTGCCGTCAACGCAGGTCAGGACGTCGTCTGGATACTCTTTACCGCACCAGGAGCATTTTCTCATACGCAGGATATTTCGCCGAACGCAAAGGTCAGGCACAGCCATTGGCAGCCGCAATCGCGGCCGCAACCACAGTGTTGTGCTTTCGGAGGCTCATGCTACTGACCGGCGCGGTGGCTGTTGCCTGCACCGTCTGGTTGAACTGAGCCGCTTTGCGGCAGGTGGATTTGGGCTCGGATTGCATGCTCCTGTTTTTGTCGCTCTTTTCTGGTCTTCTGGCTTTTTAGAATTTTTGCTTGATCGCTTCAGTCGGTATTTCAAAAAGTTGCCGAATCCATTTTTCCTTCTGCTTCATAACGACATCAACATCGATCTTCTGGTTCTTCTTTTTGCTCAAAGGGAATTTGTGGGAATAAGCCACCACATAAACACCGAATTCGGTTTGGACAAATCTCACCAACGCGAACTCAAGATGAGATGTTTTTCCGGGAACACCAAGAAACAGTTCGAGCACTACGTCAGATGAATCGTTCGTTCTTTTCGGGTAAACCTTCGGTGGAAGAGCAACGATAGACTTCCTTGCCTCATAATACGGTCCTGACACCTCTTTAATTTTAGTTGCACCGGGATGCGCCTGAAACGTGATCATTGTCGACCAGTTATTAGTTGTCTGGTTTGCAGAAAAGAATTCCTTGATAATTGCATGATTTTTTTCAACTTCCCAGCCGAGCGAGTAAGCCGCCCCGTCGAATTTGAAGTCGCCTTTTGCAGCAAACCCACTCAAAAGCAAAATGGCGAATATGGTGGAAAGAGTTCTGAAAATTCTAACGACCAAAAACTGAGCCACCGCCGAACTGCGACGTGGCGACTCAGAACCTCTTGCGCAAACGGACGGCGCTCCCGTTGGCTCACCGCTGTATTGAACTAAGCCGCTGCGCGGCGACGGTGATCGTACGCGCTCGGGCGGGGCTTTGTCTTCCTTCGGCATGGGGCCACTCTACTACTCTGGGCGGATATGAAAAGCTCCAATCCGTCCTTCACCGGCACGCCAAACCGCGACTCGACACGGGAGTTCCTGCCCCACCCGGTCCCTCATCTGCGACCATCTGCGTCTATCTGTGGCATACCTCAATGATGACTTTACCACCGTACGTATCTTGTAGGAGACGAGGTAACGAGACTCAAATTTGTTTCTGTTTCTTAATTGGAGACTCCTCACGTCGTCACCTACTCAGAACTGCTCAACCAGTGGCAAATTTCCCAGCTCCGCTGTGCTACACAGTGCTACGCAGCAACACACGCTTCTGTGTTAGGCCGACTTGTTACACTTCATATCCGCTCTCATTTTCGCTTGCGAACAATGGCGATGTAATGCCGTATCTGAATTGGAATCAGCACCAATACCAATACGACAACCGGAACCGTCCAGTAAATCTGGGAGAGGTCATCGACTCCGTGCATACACATGTCCTGAATGCTCATGACCGATACGAACGCCAAGACCGCCCAAAACAGAAACATCAAGGGCAACGAGACCCACGCCAGCACTTTGCGGTCGGTCTCTGCGGACGTGAAATGGATGTTTCACACTCTCACCTCGACAAGCCTAACAGATATCCGAGCGCAAAATGCGGGATAACATGAACCTCATGAGACGGTTATATTTCACGCTTTCCCCCCCTGTCAACGCTGGCTTATAAGCAGATTGAGGCATGAATGTGGCCGCCAGCACCCAGTCGCAGGCACTCAATGCGATGGAATTCTGTATGGCGAGATGCAGAAAATACAAAATTTTCCCGCTTTACGCCTCGGCGTCTTGGCGGCTATTCGGAAACGATACCCAGCAGCCTGCCGTTTCTTCGCCGCGAAATGCCCGCTGACGGAAACTCGCGGAACAATGCTCCGCGGTCCGACTGCATCCGGCCGGCTTGGCTTTCGTATGATTCGCGTGGTTCGCGGGCTCTTCCGTTTCTCCGATTGAGTTTGAGCGCAACCAAAGAAACGAGCCGATCTCAGGTGATCACACCGCCGGCACAGCTTGAAACTGCCGGCCCAGCTCATCGATCCATTCGTTGCCGGGGAGCGCGTACGGCCGGAACGTTTCGGTGTTGCCTTCGCGATCGTTGTAGAAGATCGCGCGATTCAATCCCAAAGTGCTGGCGGTTGGCTCGTCGATCAAACTGGCGGAGTCGTTCGCGCTCATCTGGAAGAGCACGCGCATCTCGAATTCACTCAGGCTCTTTCGCCCGATGAAACGATTCACGTTGTTGTACGTATCGCAGGTAATGATGACATGGAATCCGCGGTTCGGCCCTTCGCTGATCAAATTCTGAAGCACCGCCGAGGGCTGAACGGCCTGGCCTTCGCTGGAAGAAAAACCAAATTCATCCTCCATTTTCAGCTTCTTGTAATTCTGCAAGCCATGAATCAACACAAACGTCTCCGGCGCATTCGCAGTCGCTTCCTCACCCGCGCGCTCTTTCATTCCGGCATCCAGCCCGTTCATCACCTCGCCCACCTCGCCGCCCTTCACGTCAAGAACCTCATGCGGAATCGCGCGGATGACGCGTTCCAGAAAGTCCCGCTGCGGCGTACCGGGTCCAGCGCTGTTGAGCACAATCAATCGCACGGCGCCTTTGGGATACTGCGCGGAAAGGGAAATCAAACTCATTGCCAGCAGCGTCAACGCGCGTTCATCGCTCTGGCCGACGATCAAGAGATTATTGCCGCTTTGCCGCTGAAAGACCGCTTCGGTCGGACCCTTGATCGAATTGGGCGCGCCGAGCCAGACGCGGGCCTGCGCGACAGGCGCGGCTGAGCCGTTTTCCAACAGCGTGCGCAACGGCAGATTGTCCCGCACGTCCGCCGGCGCATTGCCTTCAAAAACGAAAGGTCCGGGATAACGCTTCGGGGTTTGATCGGCGCGCGCCCGGATTTTTTCAAGGCATTGATCGCGTTCTTCTTCGGAAATCCAAACGGCCTGGAATGGGCTGTTGCCTTCGATCGCGCCTGCTGCGTCGTTGTATATGCCTTCTCCCGGGCGCGACAGCAGACGCGGCGCGGGATTGTCCTGATCCATGATCAAATACGCGTCGGCCTCGTTGCATTGGAGCGCGATGCGAATGACCATCTGGCCGATCGTCGCCCGAGCCAGCGTGTAAGCGCCGCCGAGCGTCTGGGAACCCAGCACGACGTGAATGCCAAACGCGCGACCCTGGCGAACGATGCGGTCCAGCAACACGGCGGCGCCTTGTGAGACACGGTCTTCCTCGGTGAAAAATTCCTGAAACTCGTCGATCATCAGCAGCGATCGCGGCATGAATTCTTTTCCGCCCGCCCGCTTGTAACCAGCCAGATCCTGAACGCCCAATTCGCGGAACAGGTCGCCGCGACGGCGCAATTCTTCATCGACGCGCTGGAGCACGCTCAGGCCGAACTCGCGATCGCTTTCGATCGCAATCACGCGGGCATGCGGCAGCCGGCGCGTGGCGTAACCCTTGAATTCAACGCCTTTCTTGAAATCCACGAGATAGAATTCCACTTCCTCCGGACTGCACCACAAGGCGAGATTGGTAATGGCGACATGGAACAAGGTGGACTTGCCGGAACCGGTTGTGCCCGCGACCAACGCGTGCTGGCGCGTGCCCTTGCCGATTTCCAGATACTGGAGTTTGGTTGCGCCGGACCGGCCGATCGGCACCCGCAGTTCCTCCGCCGTGTGTTCCGTCCAGATCTTTTCGTCCTTGGGAGTGACCTGCGAAAAGGGAACTTCCACGCGGTTGGAATCTTTGCCGCTCTCGCCGATCTGATGGAGAAAATGCGTCGCGAATTCCGGTGACGGCGGTACGTCCAACACCAGCCGCGCGCCCGCAATCTTGCCGCCCTGAAACTCAAACCCCTTTTCACTGCGCACCAGCCCAACGCTGTGTTTGCGCAGTTCGTCCGGAACAAATCCTGGAGGCAAGCCCTGCCGCCGATCCCATTGAATCAAAGTGTAAACCCCGCAACGCGCGCCGCTGCTGGCGATGTTGATCAGGCGTCGCAACGCCGTGTCGCTGAAGTTCACCGGAAAATCGGCAATGACCAGAAAATGATATTTTTCCGCGATCGTTCCCGCGCGAGCATTGTATTCGGCAATGGTTGGATACTCGTTGCGCAGGTACATCTGAATGACCTTTTCCATGTGCTCATTCAGCTCGGCGAGCTTCTCTTCCAGCTGGTTCGTCTGCGTCCAGATGCGGCTGTTGATGTGGCTTTCCTCGTAATCCGCCAGATGCATGAGACCGGCGAAATTCTGGCCCAGACCGACAGGATCAAAAACCGTAAAGCTCAGCTTGCCCGGCGGTGTGGTGGAAAGAAGCCGGAACACGACGTTGTTGAGCGCCTGCATCGCTTCATCGGCTCCAGCGTTCGTGGTTTCGATGAGCAGCGAACCTTCCAGCGGATAGGTCAGCAGCAGCGGCAGCGAAAACGTGCTGGCCGGCAACGCCAGTCGGGAATCCTTTGGAACCACTGATGCCAATTGCGCCACATCCACATCTATGCGTCCGAATCGGGCTGCGTTCTTGAATTGGTCCGGCGGCGTCCAGGTTTTCCAAGATTCCAACTCCCACTCGGGAAAGAGCGTCTGCGCCTCGCGATTGGCAGATTCAATCGATTCATAAATTGGCGTGATGCGCCCCTTCCATTCCGCTTCGAGTTCCTGGAATTTCAATTGTCGCTCGGCGTCCAGTGCTGAGAGCCGCGTCGCGTGCACCTCCGCCAATCGGCGCCCTTCCCGCTCGCCCGTCTGCTGAAGCCGCGCCAGCGTGGCGGGACGATCGCGCTCCAGTTGCGCGAGGCGATTCTCGAACGCCTGCTGGTTTTTCTGAGCCACACGTTGAGCCTGCTCATCAATCTCCCGCGGACGCGCGTCCAGCAAATCGATCGCTTCCTTGACCGCTCGTTTCCAATCCTGATTGAGTCGTGTTTTGTTCTCTTCGAACTCCGCATGGATACGCGCCTGCTCCTGTTGATGATGCAATTGCGCGGTATCGTAAGCGGCGTTCAATCGACCGTGCGCGCCGGCAAGATGATCGCCAATCTTCTTCGCCACCGGCTTGGCCTGACTGCGCGCCAGCAGCCGAATCACGACGCAAAGAACGGTCGCGGCGCCAATGCCGATGCTGATGTTCTGCCACTGCTCGGGATCCCCACCCAGCTTCTGGCGATAAACGCCGACGAGCACGCTGCCGACCAGAACTGAAATCGAGAGCCACAGCGGAAAAAATTTCGCAATGCGCACGAGCCATTTGCGCTGGAACTGCTCCAGCTCACGGCGAATGCCGGCGCGCGACTGTTCCACCTTTTCGAGCAATTGATTTTCATCCGCGCCGTCGGCTGGCAATGCCTGGTCGGTGGCGATTTTACGAATGCCACCGTAACCCCGAAAGCCGCTGCGCGCGCTGCGTTCCAACTGCGCCAAAGCCTGTTGACTGTCGGCAAAGCGCGAATTGAAATCTTCGATGTCGGCGACCGATTGAGTCAATTGCGCCTCACGCCGCTTTTCCGAGTTGAGCGTGCCTTCCTGGACTTTGTACTTTCGCTTGCCTTCCTGGTTGTGAATGGCTTCCAGCGCGCGGCGGCGGCTCTCCATGTGGCCGTGTCCAATCTTCAACTTCCGATTTTCAAAGCGGACTTTGCATCGCTCGGCGTCTTGTTGGAAACCGACCTCAGCCTCGGCGATCAACTGAGCCGTTTGCTCCGCCTGCGCGGTCGAAGCGGTCTCGAAGTTTTTTTCCTCCGCGGCGGTCCGATTGCGAAAGCCGGCGTTAAGCTTTTCTTCGCGGGCGGCACATTCCTGGACGGTTTCCTTCAACCGGTTCAGCAGGGCGATAATTTCTTTGGTTCCCATGTGGCTATTCACAATCTTTTCTGACTTTGCCTAAAACGTCATCCAGCTTTTCCATGGTTGTCACGGTGCGATCCACGCCGATGAAAAGCTCCTGCAAAAATTCGCGTTCGAACTCCTGGCTCTTGGCATCTTGCCAATAGTTGCGGGTCTCCTGCCAGTGCAACGCGAGTTCCTTGGTGATTCCAACCAACCTGGCTTTGGTGCCTCCGAGGCTCATGAATGATCTCCTGCCGTGTCGCTGGTTTTCTCCGTGTCCGGCGCTGGCGCGACGGTCGATTCACCGGCGGGTGTCGGTGATTCCAGCATCGATCCGGGAACGGCGACGCCGGTATAAGCGTCGAGTGTTTTGATCACCTGGGTCAGGTAAACAATCGCGCGCGGCAAGTCCGTGGTGAGCGAATGTTGCAGTTGATTGGCCTGCCGCAACAATGGCTCCGTGCGGTCTTCGAGATCGCGGTCCCAGCGTTTGAGCACGCCTAGTTTGGTTTGCGCGTTCTGGAGTGCTTCGCGGGTTTTGCGCACCTCCATTTGCTGCGGCACGCTGGCTTCCTGCAACTTCGACATCCGGGCGCTCGACAGTTCACTCTGGGCGCGTTCGAATTTTTTCTGCCGGTGCCGGATCTGATCCTCCCAGTAGCGGCGCTGGTCGTTTTGAAGCCATTGCCGCGTGCGCAGGACTTCATTGGAAACTTCCTCCAGCGCGGTGCGCGCCTGGTTCAGATAAATGATGAGGCGCGACCTGAAGGCGGCGATCGCTTCGACCGAGGTGACGTGGGCGCGTTCGGCCATGGATCAACGCTGGTTGAGATATTCCTCGATGCGTTGGGCTTTGCGGAGGAGATACGGGGTGTGGACCTTGGAAAGCTCCACGAACTTGCGCAAGGCCTTCATCGTCTGGCGAAATTCTTCGGAAAATTTTTCATGCTCTTGATCCTGCCAGGTGTCGCCAAGCGCGGCGAAGCGGGCCTGAAGCATCACGAGACGGTTTTCCAGGTCGGTATTGAAGCGTTGCAGATCGTCCGCGAAGCGCCGGACTTTCTCGGGATCCATTGTTGCCTGAGCCATGTGATTCCTTATGTCAGGGTTTTAGTAGAAATTGCCAATCAACTTAAGCACGAGATCGGTCACGGTTCCATGTTAGCTTCAATCCCATGGCAAGGCCAGCACTAGAAATGAATCTGCGGCTTGGGTTAGGTCACGGGCTCCCGCCAGTCACACCGGCTTGCTTACGTCGCGCGGCGCGTGTTAGCGTGCGCGCCATGATGCAAGCCGCCGACTGGGTCCACCTCAGCGACGACGAGTTGCTGGAGAAAAAAATCTCGGCACTTGGTCTGAAGCTCGACGGCACGCCTGTGCAACCGCTCATTGAGCAATTGTACGGTGAATTGGCGGGAAAGAATCTGCTCTTCCGCCCGACCTGTCATGTTGGCGACGAATGGTTTGTGCCCGTCGGCATTCCCGCCATTTTCATTCCCTTTTTTCTCCTGCACGAACGACTCCAAAAACTCGAGCGCCATCTCATGCTCGAAGTCGAAGGCGACACCCCGGCGTGGTTCATGAAGCTGATCCGGCATGAAGCCGCCCACGCTTTTTTCTACGCGTATCAGCTTCAGAACGACCCGAAGTGGCAGCGCGTTTTCGGTGAAACGTCCACCGAAGAAACGCCCCAGTTCTATCGGCCGCAGCCTTACAGTCATTCCTTCGTGGTGCATCTGGACGACTGGTATGCGCAGAGTCATCCCGATGAAGATTTCGCCGAAACGTTCGCGGTCTGGCTGACGCCGGGGCTGGATTGGCGTCAACGTTATCACGGTTGGAAAGCGTTGCAGAAGCTGGAATACGTGGACGAACTGATGCGCTCGCTCGCGGGCCAACTGCCGGTGCATCAGCCAAAGTATCGCGTCGCAGATCACAATTGCCTCGGCATCAACCTCAAGACTTACTACGCCCGCAAACGCCGGTTGAATGAAGATTCCTACCCGGATTTCTACGACAATGATCTTCGGCAACTGTTCGACGCCAGCGCGGATCATTCGGGCCGCGTGGAAGCTTCCGCTTACTTGCGTCATCATCGTCGACAGTTGATCGATGCAGTCAGTCAGTGGACCAATGAGAAGAAATTTAGCGTGGACCGATTGCTGGCCCGACTCATCGATCGCTGCGACGATTTGAATCTCTACATCAAAGCCTATGACCCAAAACAAAACCTTCAGGTGTCCGCCTATATCACCACGCTCGTGATGAATTACCTTTTTACCGGCAAGTTCAAACGCACCAAGTAACCCGTGAAGAAAAAGCTAAAAATCCTCGCGCTGTTTGACGCGATTGCAGCGACCACTCTTGATCAGGATCTCAGTGCGGAACTGCAGACCGACGATTGGAAAACCGAAGCGCACGTGCTGGCGGCGCTGGCCGAACTGGGGCACACCGTCGAACACCTCGCGATTTTCGACAACTTGGATCTCGTACGGCAGAAGCTGGAGAGCTTTTCGCCCGACCTCATTTTCAATCTCGCCGATCAGTTCAACAACAACCGCGCCTTCGATCAAAACATCGTCTCGTTTCTGGAGATGCATGGGTTGCGCTTCACAGGCTGCGGCTCGACCGGCCTGACACTTTGCAAGCACAAGGGCATCTCCAAAAAAATCCTGAGCTACCATCGCATTCACGTCCCCGACTTCACAGTGATCCCGCGCGGCCGCCGCATCAGCCGGCCGAAGCGGCTGAAATTTCCCATTCTGATCAAGCCGCTGAAAGAAGAGGCGTCGCTCGGCATCTCGCAGGCGTCGTTCGTCTCCACCGACGAACAATTCAAGGAACGCGTCCAGTTCATTCACGAAAAAATCTTCAACGACGTTATCGCCGAGGAATACATTGAAGGCCGCGAACTCTACGTGAGCATTGTTGGCAATCATCGGCTCCAGGTGCTTCCGATCCGCGAACTGGTCTTCAAGGAAGTGCCGCCGGACGAACCCAAGATCGCGACTTACCGCGCCAAATGGGACGAGCAATATCGCCAGCGCTGGGGATTGCAAAACCAATTCGCCGAGGATCTCGATCCCGCGCTGGTTCGCGACATCGAGCAGACGTGCAAACGGATTTATCGGCTGTTGACGATTGATGGCTATGCGCGCCTGGATCTGCGACTGACCGCGGATAACAAGGTTTATTTCATTGAGGCTAACCCAAATCCCATTCTCGCCGCAGACGAAGATTTTGCGCAATCCGGCCTGAAAGCCAACCTCCCTTACCCGCGATTGATCGAGCAGATTGTGCAACTGGGTCTGAATCATGCGCGCGATTGATTGACCACTGACCACCGACCACTGACCACCAAAAAAGCTGCGGGGAAAACGAAACCCCGCAGCTTGTACTAGTTCCCTCCTGCGCAGCGATCACTCACTGCGTCGCCGCTGACTGCGCGGCAACTCTTCCCGTTTCCGAATCTCTTCCGCCGGCGTTGCTCGGGTGCGATCGACTCGGCGGGCTTCACCCGTCTCCTCGATTTCCACATCTTCGCTGCGAACGGGCTCGGAAATCTGCTGCTCCTCGGTTTGCGCTTCTTTGCGGACGCGCACTTCTTCGCGCACGCGAGCTTCTTTTTGAACGACGGCTTCCTCACGTCGAAGCGGAATGTAAACTTCTTCGCCTTTGAAAGCGCCCTGGGCCGCGCCAGCTTCCGACGCCGGGACGCGTTCCACGACGATTTCCTCGCGCCTGAGTTCGACCGGTTGGTTGACCGTTTCCGTGCGGACGATCTTGCGGAGCCGGACTCCACCGGCTTCGACCTGGCGTTTGCCCACTTTCAATTCCTCCTCGGAGAGTGTCATCTTGGCTTCTTCAGCAGTCGATGGCCGTTCTTGAGTGCTGGACGCGCGTGGCGCGGCTTGACCCGGCGCTTGAACGCCGTAATACCGATAGACCTCCTGCTCGCATTGCGGGTTCATGTCGTCGTCCGCGTCGTAGGACGGCGCGTCCTTGACCTTGTCTTTGGTGTAAGGCAATCGGATGCGCTGGGAGCGTTCGCTTACATCAACACTCTTGGCGGGAACCACATGATTCTTGCCGAATATCCACGCGGTTTTCACGCCGATGAACGCCGGTTCGCCATTGTGATCCGACCACATGCATTCGAGGGTGCCAATCTTGGAGTCGGTTTGGTCCACGACATCGTAACCGATGTACTTGCTGAGATCGCGATCGAACCGATGCCACGCCGCACGAGTGGCGTGACGCGCCTTGTCCCAGGAGAGTTTTGATTTGCCGTAATTACGTTCATAGTCGCTTTTCAATTCCGGTTCGACGTCCTCATAGCGTTTCCCGGCGCGGCCCCAACGTCCGTAGCCTTCGTAGCCGGTGCGATACGCTCCGGCATAGTCGTCATAATTGTAATTGGATTCGTAGTAAGGCTCCTGCCGATACTGATTGCGCCAATAGGCATCCTCTTCCGTTGGATTGACTCCTTCGGCAACGCCTTTGCCGATCAGCCCACCGGCCACTGCCCCAACCGCCGCACCAGCGACTGTTCCCACGGGGCCGCCCACAGCTGTGCCCGTCGCTGCGCCGATCGCGGCTGCCCCTCCCGCTCCGGCAAGTCCGCCGGCGGCTGCGCCCGCGCCCGTTCCAACCGGATGCGAACCCGGCGCACCGGTAATCGGATCGCGGTTTTCTTTATCTTTTTTTTCTCTGTTTTTATCCATTGCCATAAAATTTCTTTCCTTTTTTTGGTTTGCTTCATGCAGACTCCGGTCAGTCCAACCGGTTTACAAATGGGGCGTGGACCGTATTTTAGCGGCCCTGAGATTACCACCGATGGCGGATGGTTTTGGTAACTTAAACAAGCAAGGTAGAAGGAACGAAGATCAGGCGAAATATGTGTGCGGCTGAACGACCCTGGGCGTTCTCAACATGAATGGCGCGGAGAAGACGGGGAATCGGGAGGGGGGGGGGGTGACATTGATGCCACACGTTCCCAATTCGTTGAACCT
>JBQCEJ010000476.1:0-2973 GCA_051960355.1 Verrucomicrobiota bacterium
TGGGGCGCCAGCCGGCGAGAAAGGCTTTTGGTTCAACGTCAACGCCGAGCTGATCATCTACGGTGCCACGGAATCAACGGCATCCGTCACCATCGCCGGCCGCAAAATTCGCCTGCGGCCCGACGGCTCCTTCAGCTACCGCTTCGCGCTGCCGGATGGCCAATACGAATTGCCGGTCGTCGCCGTTTCGGCGGATCACACCGATGGCCGCGCAGCGGAACTGATCTTCAGTCGCAGCACGGAATATCGCGGAGACGTCGGGATGCATCCGCAAAGCCCGGACCTGAAACGCCCCGATAACGCCGATTTCTGAAAGGCAGTGAAAACCTTTTTCCACCGCAACCAAGGCGCGTTCCTTTGAAATGACCCGCGCCATTCGCAATCTGATTCGCTTCATCGCCGCTGGCCTGATTTTTTTTGGCACGCTGCAGATCGGTTTGGAATTTGCGCGGCAACATCTCCATGAGAGCGAAGCCCGCGTCGGCCAATACCTGATCGGCCTGCTGCTGGTCGTGCTAGGCATCATCAGCTTCGCCTTCAGCTCCAAAGCAGCCGCCTTCCTGACCGATGAGGACGATGGCGATGACTGCGAACTCCCGCCGCCCTCGGCTGAATAATAATTTTCGAATGCAAGGTTATCTCTCCCTCGTTCTTCACGCGCATCTGCCTTTTGTCCGGCATCCGGAGCACGCCCGATTTCTGGAGGAAAACTGGCTCTTTGAAGCCATCACGGAAACCTACATTCCCCTGCTCCAAACGATGGCGGGCTGGGATCGTGACGGGATGGAAACGCGACTCACGCTCACGCTGACGCCGACGCTTTGCGCGATGTTGCTGGATCCGCTGTTGCAGGATCGCTATGAACGGCATCTCAACGAGCTGATCGAACTGGCGGAGAAAGAAATCCATCGCACGCATTGGGACAAGCCGTTCAACGAACTCGCGGAATTTTATCATCGCCGGTTCATCGGCATTCGCGAAACCTATCTCGCCAGCAATCGCAATCTGGTCGCGGCTTTCGCGCGCTTTCAGGAAATTGGCCGGCTGGAAATCATTACCTGCGCGGCAACCCACGCGCTCTTGCCGCTCGTCGCGAATCATCCGCCGTCGGTTCGCGCGCAAATCCTCGTGGCCCGCGATCATTATCACAGTTGCTTCGGACGCGATCCGCGCGGCATCTGGCTGCCGGAATGTGCCTACGCCGATGGCGTGGAAACAGTGCTGCAGGAGGCGAACATCCGCTGGTTCATCACCGACACGCATGGAGTGCTGCACGCAAATCCGCGCCCGCGCTATGGCGTGTTTGCGCCGATCTTCACACCGAACGGCATCGCCGCGTTTGGCCGCGATCTGAATTCCGCCAAGCAGGTCTGGAGCAAACACGAAGGCTATCCGGGCGATGGCCACTATCGGGACTTCTACCGCGACATCGGTTTTGATCTCGACTTGGATTACGTGAAACCGCACCTGCCCTCGCCGGAGCTGCGCGGCTTTACTGGAATCAAATATTACCGCATCACCGGCGATTCTCCGCACAAGCAGGTTTATCAGCGCACCTCGGCTTTGCAACGCGCAGCCGAACACGCGCAGCATTTCCTGGAAACACGCATCGCGCAAATCGAGCAACTCGCGTGCATTCTAGATCGACCGCCGCTGGTGCTCTCGCCGTATGATGCGGAGCTGTTCGGGCATTGGTGGTATGAAGGGCCGGAGTTTCTCGATTACTTCGTTCGCAAAGCCTATTACGACCAGGACGTCTTTGCCTTCATCACGCCGGAGGAATATCTGAAGCAGTTTCCGTCCAATCAGATCGCCAAACCGAGCGCTTCCAGCTGGGGTGAGGAAGGTTACTGGCGCGTCTGGCTGAACGAAACGAACGAATGGATTTATCCGCATCTGCACATTGCGCAGGAACGAATGACGCAACTGGCGCGCCGGTTTGTAAATCCAAACGCCCTGGAACTCCGCGCGCTCAAGCAGGCCGGTCGGGAACTGCTGCTGGCGCAATCGAGCGACTGGCCCTTCATCCTGCGCACCGGCACCAGCCCGAGCTACGCGCGCAAACGGGTGAAGGATCATCTGTTGCGGTTCATGGTGATCCACGATCATCTGCTCAGCCACGAAGTGGATGAGAACTGGCTGAAGGAAATTGAAGGTCGCGACAATCTGTTTCCAGAAATCGATTACCGCTATTGGGCGTGACGCCCAGACGTGACCCGTCGTTGGCTCGGCAAAGAAGAACCGTCGGCTCAGGGATTATCCCACTTCGCAATGTCGTCACCGGCATTGCCTTCCCAGATCGTCGAATTTTTAACGCTTTCCACATGACCATCTCCCCAACCGGTGTTCACGCGGCCTGCGTGTCGGGGAATACTCAAAGCATCCCCGCCTGTCCAACCGACGTGCTTGTCGCGCCAAAAAACATTGGCATACCCAATCCCAGCAGTGGAGCCCTTGTAATCCGTCCACTTGTCGTATTGGCTCGTGGCGCCACTGCCGCCGCCGCCGCTCCAGCCCGACTCGGCGCCGCAGTCGGCAAAAAACACGGTTTCCGCCGGCTTTTTTACAGCAATCATTTTGACCGGCGACGCAGTCGCATCAAATATCATTCCGATCGAATCCCAATTGATACCGATGCCCATGGCGTATTTGGCGTTGCTAAATCCATTGCCCGTGACGGCCGCTCCATCTTTCGTCCGCAGCATCCTGGGACAAGAGTACGCCGTCTCCTGCTTCATGTAATTTCCGATGCGATACAAGTCGGGCCACCAGAACGAGCTCGCATTATAAACGATGAACACATTCGAATCGTAAGGATTGGCTGCTCGCAAGCCCGCGTAAGCAGGGGATTGTGAATTGTAATACAGGGGAACCATCGTGTCGTTGAAGTCACCCACATAAAGCTGCGTCGCCAGCATGATCTGCTTTTGATTACTGAGACAATTGAGTGTCACGGCCTTCTCCTTGGCCTTG
>JBQCEJ010000477.1:0-12331 GCA_051960355.1 Verrucomicrobiota bacterium
GATTGAAATCATGCGGACCGCTGTGAAAGCAAACGTTTATGGGATTTGAACCGATTTTTGACGCCCATAACTGGAAGCTCGTTCCGTTTCATTTCTGGTCGCTCGTGTTCTTCGTGCTCGGCTCGATGATCGGCAGTTTCCTCAATGTGGTAATCCATCGGCTGCCGCTGGGCGAAAGCATTGTTTCGCCGCCGTCGCATTGTCCGCACTGCAAGTATTCGATCCCGTGGTATTTCAACATCCCGCTGTTCACCTGGCTTTTTCTGCGGGGCAAATGCCGCAATTGCAGCGCGCCGATTTCGCCACGTTATTTTCTGGTCGAGTTGTTGACCGGCATTGCCTTTCTGAGTTGCTGGCTGGTGTTTGGTCCTCAATCAGCCGCGCTGGCCTTGGCCTATGCAGTCGTCCTTGCGGGATTGATCGCCGCCACGTTCATTGATTTCGAGCACTTCATCATTCCCGACGAAATCACCATCGGGGGCACATTTGTCGGCTTGATCGCTTCGCTTGTGGTTCCGGCGTTGCATGGCGAAAGGACTCTGACCAGCAGCATGATCCAAAGCCTGCTCGGCATCGCGGTGGGAGCCGGCGTCATTTATGCCATTCTGCGCGTTGGCAAATTGCTGTTCGGTCGCCAGCGCATGGAATTGCCCAGCGATACAAAAATCATCTTCACCGAAACCTCGGTCCATCTGCCCGATAAGGAAATCCCCTACGAAGATGTGTTCTATCGGCGCTCGGACGTGGTTGAGCTGCACGCCCGGACTGTGGAACTGGCGGATCGTTGTTACAAAAACGTCGTCGTGCGATTGGCGCCTGAAAAATTGCTGATCGGGGATGAGGAGCTCAATCCCGAGCAGGTGCCGCACATGGAAGCCGTGAGCACGGAGATTGTTCTGCCGCGCGAAGCCATGGGATTTGGCGATGTGAAGTTCATGGCGGCCATCGGTGCGTTTCTCGGCTGGCAAGCGACGCTCTTTTCGCTCATGGTCAGTTCGATCATCGGTTCCATTGTCGGCATCACGCTGATCGCAATGGGTAAACGGGAATGGTCTTCGCGCTTGCCGTACGGTCCTTACATCGCCGTCGCTGCTGTGATCTGGATTTTCGGCGGCGGACGATTCCTGGATCTGATCTTCCGCCACTGAGCAAGGCCCCAATTCCGCAAGCCCTGTAATCCCGTCGAGAAACTGTCCGGCTCAATCACTGTCGATTCGGTTGAATTTCGCCTAGCCTGAACAGGTGAGGCGACGTTTCGGCCCGGTCCGACGTAATGTTTAGGTATTCCAAGCGGTGGCAGGGATCTGCTTATGAAAAAGACATTACCGGCCCAGTGCTCATTCGCCCGTGCAGATGCAACCGGCGCGATTCTCAGAATCGTCCGCTTTCAGGCATTCACGCTCATCGAACTGCTGGTAGTGATCGCGATCATCGCCATTTTGGCAGCCATGCTTTTGCCGGCGCTCTCGGCCGCGAAATCCAAGGCCACCCGCATCAAGTGCATCAATAATCAACATCAGATCGGCATTGCCATTCAGATGTATGTGGATGACAACCGCGATTTCTACCCGGTTTACCGGGAATACGGCACGGTGGCGGGGGATGTGGGCAGCAACAACATCGCCTCCTTCCGCGCGCCAGGGCTTTCCATGGGTGGCGGCGGTGAGTTGCCAGAGAAGCGGCCGCTGAATGTTTACCTCAAAAATCCCGAAATCTGCCACTGTCCCTCGGATAAGGGCGATCCCGTCTGGCCCACGCTGGATCAGCCTTGTTTTGTGAGCTGGGGCAACAGTTACCTGATGCAATGGTCTCTTGACTACTACGGCGTCGAACATGTAGGCGGCAGGCTAAGTGCAGACTTCCAGACCATCTTGGATCAGCCGAACAAGGGCAGTCGTATTTCGAGAAAGCCCACTACAAAAATCATCTTGGGCGATTGGAACTGGTGGGCGCAACGCGGCGTCAACAACCCGAAAACCGTCTGGCACACGGTCCGCGGCAAACGCGTGATTCCGATGCTCTTCGCCGACAATCACACCGAGAGTTGGCAATTCCCACCCACCTACGAAAACACCAGCCAGAATGCTCCCGTGGACATGGACGGTAAATTTTGGTGAAGTTTAGCTTCATCCTCTGGCGGGCTGAGGCGAGGCCCGCGCCTGCGACGCGTGTGGCGGTGAGATTTCAGGCGCCGCCACCGGCTTGAACGAAAAATGCCTTGTAGCGACTGAAGTTTGTTCCGGGAAAGCGGTCGTAGTTGGGAATCTGGTTGGCCATTCCGGTGATCCAGCCATCGGTATCGCCGTTGGGACCATGCATGATGAATGTCTCACCGGCATGAGCCACGTGGGTCAGTCCCGGAGCGAGCAGCAGAACGAGGCAGCACGCATGCCGAAGGCTGGGGAGGTGTTTCATGGGATTCAGCAGACGCAATCCGCAATCGGGTGTCCAGTGAGGAACCAGAGTCGCGACTTCCAAATCCTGGCCGCCGCAGCGCCTTCCGGGCGCATGCCAAATCAGCCCGCTTTCAACCGCACTGTGCTTTTTGGCGGAGGGCGTGATCCAGCAGCACGAGCGCGGTCATCGCTTCCACCATGGGGACGGCTCGCGGCAGCACGCACGGATCATGACGGCCGCGTCCTTTCAACGTCGTGTTGTGCAGGTCAACGTCCACCGTGTCCTGCTCGGTCATGACGGTCGCCACGGGCTTGAACGGGACTCGGAAGTAAATTGTTTCGCCGTTCGAGATGCCGCCTTGGATTCCGCCAGACCGATTGGTGGTGGTGAAGACTTTTCCACCTTTGACGCGAAAGGCGTCGTTGTGCTGCGTGCCCGTCAACAGAATGCTGGAGAATCCGGATCCAAACTCGAAACCACGCGAAGCAGGCAAACTCAACATCGCTTTGGCCAGATCAGCTTCGAGCCGATCAAACACCGGTTCGCCCCAGCCCGCCGGCACGCCACGCGCGACGCCTTCAATGATGCCGCCCACGGTGTCGCCTGCCCGGCGCATCTTCTCGATCAGCCGGATCATCCGTTCCGCTGCGGCCGCGTCTGGGCAGCGCGCGATGTTCGATTCAATCTGGGCGAACTTCACCGTGTTGTGGTTCACGTCGGCGATGATTTTCTGAACCTGCTTTACGTAAGCGAGGACTTCGACGCCGAAACGTTCGCGGAGAATTTTTTTGGCAATCGCTCCGGCGGCAACGCGGCCAATGGTTTCGCGCGCGCTGGTGCGACCGCCGCCCTGCCAGTTGCGGATGCCGTATTTGGCGGTGTAGGTGTAATCGGCGTGGGACGGGCGGAACTTTTTGGCCATCTCCGAATAGGCTTCGGGCCGCGCGTCCTGATTTTTCACCCACATGGAAATGGGCGTGCCGAGCGTTTTGCCCTCGAAAGTTCCGGAAAGGATCTGCACGGTATCCGATTCTTGGCGCGGCGTTACAATCTTGGATTGCCCGGGACGACGCCGATCCAGATCCGGCTGGATATCGGCTTCGGTGAGTTCAACGCACGGCGGGCAGCCGTCCACAACCACGCCGACGCCGCCTCCATGCGATTCGCCCCACGTGGTGATCCGGAACAACTGACCGAAAGAATTTGCCATCCCGTGAGTATGAGAAAAAAGGGCTTCAGGTCAAATTGGAAGCAGGACCGGGCGAGCTGGCAACGTCTTCCAATCAATGAATGATTGAAAGCACCGGGTCTGGTCCCTAATCTGGCGGCGCTCGACCAAACCAGTTCGAACGCAACCGACAAATCCGACACATTATGGCGAAGTTATTTCTCGGCCTCGATTCCAGCACGCAGAGTCTCAGCGCAGTGGTCATCGATTACGATACCCGCAAGGTCGTTTACGAAAAATCGCTGAACTTCGATAGTGCCCTGCCGCACTACAAGACCCGCAACGGCGTTTTGCCGAATCGCGATCCGCTGGTGAAGCACAGTCCGCCGTTGATGTGGGCCGAAGCGCTGGATCTTCTCTTCGCCGCGATGAAAAAAGATCGCGTTGCCCTCGGCGATATTCTGGCAATCAGCGGCAGCGGCCAGCAGCATGGTTCGATTTACCTGAACGACCGTGCGCCCGAAGCGCTGCGCCAACTCGGTTCCGCGGCGAGCCTGGTCAAAGGCCTGCGTGGCGTCTTCTCGCGCCGCACCTCGCCGATCTGGATGGATTCTTCCACGGCGAATGAATGCGCGGAAATTCGAAAGGCGCTTGGAGGAATCGAAGCCACCGCCACCAAGACCGGTTCCGATGCGTTCGAGCGATTCACGGGACCGCAGATCCGCAAGTTTTTCAAAACCGAGCCCGAGTCTTACGCCAAGACGGCGCACATCGCTCTCGTGAGTTCTTTCGTGGCCTCGCTGCTGGCCGGGAAAATTGCGCCCATCGATCACGGCGACGGCGCGGGCATGAACCTGATGGATATCCGCACCAAGACTTGGCAGCCCGAAGCGCTCAAAGCCACCGCCCCGCATTTGAAACGGAAACTCCCGGCGCTAGCCGACTCCTCCCGACTGGTTGGGCCGGTCAGTTCTTACTTCGTCAAAAAGTACGGCGTGAATCCGGCTGCGCAGATTCAAGTCTGGTCCGGCGACAATCCATGCAGCGTGATCGGGTTGGGCCTGGTCAAGGAAGGCAAGGTCGCCATCAGCCTTGGAACGAGCGATACCTACTTTGGTTCGATGAAGCGTTGTCGCACGGATTTTCACGGCGAAGGCCATGTGTTTGGTTCCCCGACGGGCGATTACATGACGCTGATCTGTTTCAAGAACGGCTCGCTGGCGCGTGAAAAAGTGCGGGAACTTTATGGCATCAAGACTTGGGAACAATTCGGCAAAGCCCTGGCCGCCACGCCACCGGGGAACAACGGCGGGATTCTGCTTCCGTGGTTTGAAGCGGAAATTGTCCCGCGTGTTCATCGGCCCGGCGTTCACCGTTTCGATCTCGACGCGAAAGATGCGGCAGCCAATTGCCGAGCCGTCGCCGAGGCACAGATGATGTCCATGCGCCTGCATTCGCAATGGATGAAGGTCGCGCCGGAGTGCATTTATGCGACGGGCGGCGCTTCGACCAATCTGCCGCTCTTGCAGGTCATGGCAGATGTGATGAATTGCCCGGTGGTGCGGATCGAAGTTTCCAAAAGCGCCGCGCTTGGCGCTGCCTTGCGCGCCGCCCACGGCTGGCTCGGACAGTCAGGAAAAAAGGTCAAATGGCTGGATGTGATTGCGGGCTTTGTCGATCCCGTGCCGAACAGCGAGATTCGGCCGAACGCCAAGGCGGCGAAAATTTACGACAAGCTCATCGTGAAATACGCACGTTGTGAACGTGAAGCCTTGCGCCAGATCAGTTGAGCCACGTTGCAAGTCTAGTTCCGTTGAGCCTGATCTCGCGGCCTTAATTGTATTTGTCCGTCCTTGAACCTGAGGTATATGTTTGGTCTGGCACGCTGATAATGAGTCGCAACCCTGATTCCCAAGTGAAAGCTGAACTCGACAATCCCCAATGTCTGGCGCGCTCCGTTGTGAATGCGCTCAGTGCCGAGCCGACGCTTGAAGCGGTGACGATCAATCGCTCGAAGCAGACCATTTCGGTTGCGACTCTGGGCAAGACGAATGAACCCCGGATCGCGGAGACAGTCACGGGAAGCATCAAAAACGCCTACAACGCCGGCCGTGAAAATCATTGTCAACTGCTCGAAGGGCAAGGCGATTGCCAGATCTGCGCGCTGCCACTCTCCCTTAAGGAACGGCAGCAGATCACTATCCAGCATAAAGGCGATCAAACCACGATCGCCCGCGTGACATGTCCCACGGCTCCAGTCTTCTGGCGCTGGCGCGATCTGCCCTGGCCCAAAGTCGTCCCCCGCGAAATCGAGGTGCCGGACGACGAACACATTGAGGCGCACATCAATGAATGGAAGTTCCAGTTGGTGCTGGCGATTGCCTGCGGAATTTTGGGATTGCTCGCGGCGCACGTTGTTCCCGCGGCGTGGCGGATCCCGGTTTTCATCTTGAGCTATCTGGCGGGCGCCTGGTTTCCAGCCGAAGAAGTTTGGGAGCGATTGCAACAGCGCGCCATCGACGTTCATTTTCTGATGCTCGCGGTGGCGGTTGGCAGTGCCAGCATTGGCGCCTGGGGCGAAGGTGCAACGCTGCTGTTTCTCTTCTCTTTTTCCGGCGCATTGGAGCATTTCGCGATGGGCCGGACGCAAAAGGAAATCCGCTCGCTGTTCCACGATGCCCCCAAAGTCGCCACGGTCCTCGACTCCGCCGGGCACGAATCGGAAATCAAAGTGGAATTGCTGCGGCCCGGCATGCGCCTGCTGATCAAACCCGGCGCGCAGTTCCCGGTCGATGCAGAAATCACCAGCGGCAAAACCTCCGCAGACGAATCCAATCTAACCGGTGAAGCAACGCCGGTGGACAAGGCTGTGGGCGATGCCGTGCTGGCCGGAACCATCAATCTCTGGGGCGCAGTGGAGGCTTCCGTAACGCGGCGGGCGTCGGAAAGCGCGCTTCAGAATATCATTCGCCTGATCAAGGAAGCACAGCATCAGAAGGCGCCGGCGCAACAATTCACAGACAAGTTCAGCACCTATTACACGTACGTGGCGCTCGGGATTTCTGCCGTCATGTTCTTTGTCTGGTGGCTGTTGCTGGATTACGCGCCGTTCGTTTCAACCGCTGCGGAGCGGAGCGCGTTCTATCGGACCATGACACTGTTGGTTGTTGCGTCGCCTTGCGCGCTGGTGCTTTCGATTCCTTCGGCGGTGCTGGCGGCAATCGCCTGGAGCGCGCGGCACGGAATCCTTTTCCGCGGCGGCGCGGCCGTTGAGAAACTGGCGGACGTCAAAGTGGTCGCCCTCGACAAAACGGGCACGTTGACAACTGGCGAATTGCGGGTGCAGACCGTCGAGAGTTTTCCACCTGGTCGCGAAAACGAAATTGCCCAGATCGCCTATTCCCTGGAGAAACTTTCCACGCATCCGCTGGCCCGGGCCATCACGCGTTACGGCAAACAGCAGGCGCTGGAACCCATCGTTTTTGAACACTTCGAATCCGTTACCGGCCAGGGCTTGCGAGCCCAGCGGCAGGGAACGGAATGCATTCTCGGACGTCGTGAGTGGCTGGCGCAAGGCGCACGAGCGGCCGCGATTTCGCAAGTGCCGCCCACGGAAGCGGGCTTTTCCGAAATCTGGATTGCAGCCGGCGACTTGCTCGGACGCATCGTTTTGCGCGACGACATTCGAGCGCAGTCGCGTTCCGTGATCGAAGAACTGAGGCACGAAGGTTTGCGAACCGTGGTTCTAACCGGCGATCGCAAATCCACGGCCGAGCATCTCAAAAGCGAACTCAAGCTCGACGATGTTCGCGCCGAATTGAAACCGGAAAACAAGGTGGCCGAGATTCGCGGGTTGTCGGAGCAGGGGAAAAAAGTGGCAATGATTGGCGACGGCGTGAATGACGCGCCAAGTCTCGCGGCGGCGCACATCGGTGTGGCCATGGGCGCGCGGGGAGCCGACGCGGCTCTCGAACAGGCGGACCTGGTACTCATGCACGATCGGTTGGAAAATTTCCTGGCCGCGTTCCGGCTCAGCCAACGCGCCCGGCGGATCATTCGCCAGAACCTCGTCATCTCGCTTGGCACGGTCGCGGTGCTGGTTTCGTTTGCCTTATTCGGCAAGATTCCCCTGACGCTTGGCGTTGTCGGTCACGAAGGCAGCACGGTGATCGTGGTGATGAACAGCCTGCGCCTGCTGTTTGGTCGCACGAACGAGCGGGCTTGAACTTCACGTTAGGACCGCTGTGTTTGTCAGTTCCTGGGCCGAGGTTGGCTCGGCCGCCGTGTTGCTCGCCTGGCCCAGTTCTTCAAACGCCTGCTGAATCGTTGCCTCCGGTTCGCTGATGATCTTCGCAAGCAATCGTTGGAATTGTTCCAGCATCTCAGCGATTTCTGAGCAGGTGAAAAGCTCCTTCTGATATTCAAAAAAGCAGGTGATCGCCTCCGGATGCTCGGCCACGAAACAGGAAAGGTCGAATTGTCCAACCGGCGGAAAAACCGGTTGTGGTTCCGCGCGCAACTCGCCCATGGTGAACGGCTGCAAGGAATCGATCGGTCCGAACCAGACCTGAAACAGACGGCTGCGAGGCGCTGCGTTCCGCGGCAGGGATGCCTGAACGTTTTCAAACGGCACGTCCGCATGAGCGAACGCCTGCACAATCGTTTCGCCCACGCGGTGGAGAGCAGTGCGCAAAGTGTCTTGCGGCAAAAGCGGAGTGCGCAGCGCCAGCATGTTCACAAAACAACCGAGGAGCTTTTCAGTTTCCAATCGGCGTCGGCCGGATTCAGGCGCGCCGACGACGACATCCGCGGCTCCCGTTCGGTAGGAGAGCAACAGTTTGTAGGCGGTGAGCAGGGTCATGTAGTTGGTGACGTTCTCGGCCGCGTTGAAGGCGCGCAATTGCTGCATCAGCGCGTGACTGAAGCCAACCCGTTCAATTCCGCTGGCGCTGGAACCTGCAACGGGGCTGCGCGTGGACAAGTTCACGTGGGTGTCGGTTTCGGAGAATTGCTTTTTCCAGAATGTCAGTTGCTCCTCCAAGGCGTCGCCGGCCATCCACTGCTTTTGCCACAGCGCGTAATCCGCATATTGAATCACCGGTGGCGGCAGAGCGATCGGATCGCCGGCCGGAGAACCAGTGTAGAGTTCCGCCAGTTCGCGGAAAAAGATTCCGAGCGACCAGGCATCGGTGACGATTTGATGGAACGTGAGCAGCAGCAGATGTTCATCGTTTCCGAGGCGAATCAGCTTGGCGCGCCACAATGGTCCGGTGGCCAGATCGAACGGACGAGAAATCTCCAACTCCATCAGATTGGCCAAAACGCGGTCCTTCTCGGAAAGCGTCAGATGCCCGATGTCGTGCCGGGGCAATAGGAGATCGGCGTCAGGCAACACAATCTGCACGGGCATTTCTTCCAAGGCGTAAATGGTGCGGAGAATCGCATGGCGATCCGCGATTGCGGTCAGGGCCCGCTCGAGCCTCGCGAAATCCAACGTGCCTTTGAGCAACAGACTGCGACCGATGTTGTAGAGCGACGTTCCCGGGTCGATTTGTTCGGCAAGCCAGAGCCGCAATTGAGAGGCGGAGAGCGGCAGCTTGACGTTCGCTGGTGCGGGTTGAATCGGCGGCAAAGCGGCCGAGTTTTTTTTGCCCGCGTTTTCGGCAATCCACCTGGCCATACCTTCAACGGTTCCCGCATCTCCAAAAATCAACTGTGGCGGAAACTCGATCTGCCAATGCTCGCGAATGCGAGAAGCGATTTGAGTGGCTTTGAGGGAATCGCCGCCTAGTTCGAATAAGTGACTGGTGAGATGCAGTTTCTTTCCCCCAAGAACTTCCCGCCAGATGGCCACGACTTGTGTTTCAATCTCGTTTCTGGGCGCGTCCGGATCGGCATCGCTGTCGGCAATTGGTTCTTCCAGCGCGTTCTGAAACGCACCGGCTTCCAAGGCTTTCTTGAGCTGAGTGCGCTGGATTTTCCCGCTGGTGGTTTTGGGAAATTGGTCCTTCGGAATCGGCACGACAAATCCCGGTGTGATTCCGAGACGCGCGGTCACCCGCTTGCGCACGGCCTGAATCACCGCCAGTTCATCAGTAACTCCGGCCGGCGAAAAGAACACCGCCAGCTTTTCGGTTCCGGTCTCGGGATCGTTGATGCTACAGGTCGCGGCAAACGTCGCTTCCACTCCCGGAATGCTGCTGACCACGTCCTCGATTTCGTAGCAATAGAATTTCGCGCCGCGAATGATGATGATTTCCTTCTCGCGCCCGGTCAGATGCAATTCTTTGTTGTCAATAAAGCCGACGTCGCCGGTGTTGAACCAGCCGTCGCCGACGAATGAAGCGGCGTTGGCTTCCCCGTTGCGATAATAACCCGGAGTCACAACGCGGCCCTTGATTTGAAAACGGCCAATGGTGCGTTCCGGCACAACTTGATCCGCGGCGTTGACTATCCGGATGGCAACTCCCGGCGCGACTTTCCCCAGCGTGACAAATTCCGCGCTGTCGGCGGCGAGGTCCGAAACCGGTTGCAGGTGCCCGTCCAATGACGCTTTCGTGAAACGGCGCGCGCCAGTCGCCACGCTGAAGTCATTCGCGTAGGTCATGCAGGTGCAGACCTCGGCCATGCCGAATGCGGGTTGCATGGTGGATTCCTTGACGCCAAACGGAGCGACGGCTTTGAGAAATTCGCGCACCACCGGCATCGTGACCTGCTCGCCAGCATTCATGAAAAATTTAACGTGCGACAAATCCCAGTGTCGGCCGCGGCTGCGCGACAATCGATCGCTGACCAGCTTGAAGCCAAAGTTCGGCGACCAGGTGTGTGTGGCCCGAAATTTCTGAAGCAGATCCAGCCACAGCAACGGTTCGGCGAGAATCATGTCGGTTGGAACGTGAACCTGATCGCAGCCGAGGTAAGTGTCTTTGAGGTGAAACGTGAGGAGCGGAACGACGTGATCCAACGGCAGCCAGTTCAGCGTCACGTCATCGCTGCGGTAATCATTGAAAATCTGTGATGAATGAACATGCGCGATGATGCTGCGATGCGCTTCTTGAATACATTTGGGAATGCCAGTGCTGCCCGATGAAAGTTGAATGAACACGACATCCGCCGGGTCGGCAGAATGAAAGGTTTCGGCCCGGCTGGCAGTCTGGAGATCTTCGATGCAGCAGCAGTTCAAATCGGTTTCCGGGAGAATCTGACTTAGACCCTTCAACGCGCTTTCCAGCCGTTTCGTCGTAAGGATCGGCGGCCGATCCAGCAGGCGCCACGTGTTGCAGAGTTTGTCCACGACACCATTTCTTTCCTGGTACGTCGGGGCGACGGCGATGGTCACGGGAATGATGCCGCCGAGCACACAGCCCCAAAAAGCGGCGAAGTGTTGCTCGAGCGAATCGAATTGGAGAATCACTCGCGTGCCGGGTTGGATGCCGTGTTGACGCAACCCGGAGAGCACGCGCGACGCTCGTTCCAAAAGCTCGGGATAGGAGAGAAAACTCTCGGAGCCGTTCTGGCCAATGACGTGGATGCCGTGCGTCGGATGAGCCCGGGCGGTTCGCAGCAACGCTTCAATCCACGTTTGCGGTTCCGTCGGATCGATGAACAAAGGTGCGCCTTCGACCAACGCTGGTTTGGAAGCTGATTTCGACTCAGGCAGAGTCGTTGCAAGGATTTGGGATTCCATAAAGTGATTCTGCAAAGCCGCGAACTACGCTCGCATCGTCGCTCCGCCGCGCTTTTCTGAATATCAGGTGAAACCCCCAATCGCCGTCTTCCGGAGCGCGGGTTTTAATGGAAACAGGCTGCGGGATTTACGGAGGAGCGGGTCAGAAATGAAGCCGATTTGAAAATTCTTGAACCCTTTCCGCGGTCGGAACACGCTTGGAGCGCAACAGTTCTACAACCCAAATGACTTATGGCAACTGCACGTCTCTACCTTGAAAAAGTGCTCTTCCCCGGATGGTCGCACGCGCAACGCCGTCGCCACATGCGTTTCCTGATGCTCGGTATTTTCCTCGGTTCGTTTCTGTCGGCAGGCTTCGGCATAGTGCTCTACCTGCTCAACAGCCAGGGCCGGATGTAGTCGCCCGCGCCGCGGTCGGCTATGGCTTCGCCGCGGCCGTGGGCGGATAAGCCAGAGTGCGCCGACGGTAATCCTCCAGGCGCCACTTCAAAAATGCTGAGCATTTCCCCGGCGTGGCTTTGTTCCGCAACGGCCAGTAAGCGTTGAAAGCTTTTTCCAACCGCCGCAGTGCCCGCATTCCGACGCTCGCCAGCCTTTGTTCGGTCGAATTGTCGCCCGCCGCAAGTGCCTGCTGCCACAGCATGAATTGACACGAACCTTGCGCCATCCGCGCGGCCAGATCCAGTTCTCGCACCAGCAGTTTTCCAGTCGTGGTTTGAGGACGAGAACGATGCAGCAAACCGCGTTCTTTTTGGATGGATTTGGAAGCGGCTTGAATGCGGCGCGCCGGAATGCGCGCATAATATTTCAGTCCGTTCCGACAGAATAATTCGCGCTGTTCCTTGGGCGGCGCGGCGATCACCGCTCCCAAAGGCGTCACGTTCGGCTCGGCGTAGCGAAGTTTGCGGTGAAGGAGCCCAAGCGCAGCTGCGGCTTTGGCGGCGCGCTGAGTCGGGTCGCTGAAAACATCGCGACTCAACACGGGCACCAGCAGGCGTTCCTGAAACGTCTTGCCGCACCAGCTCAAACTCGCTCCGGCTAGGTACGGCAGATAACTCACCGCCAGCGGTTGCGGATGG
>JBQCEJ010000478.1:0-6655 GCA_051960355.1 Verrucomicrobiota bacterium
GGTTGGCATCGCATCTCTCGGTCCCGCGATGATGAGGAGATTGCAATCTTCTGGAATGGCATTGGTTCCCGACAACTGCAACGGGGCGACCTGAATGTAGTTCTGCTGCACCATGGAAAGGAATTTATCGAAGCCCATTGGCTGGTCATTGACCGGATGTTCGCCATGGCCTTCCAGATAGTAGGCGTGGAGCGGTTTGGGATTGACGGTGCCCAACAACGCTGCCGTGAAAAGCATCTCGCCATTGAACGCCACCGGCTTCTTGCGATATTCCAGGGCGGTTGGGTTGGGCACCTGTTCCAAAGTGTATTGAGCCAGCGTGCCGCCCTCGACTTTTTGCACATGCCCGTCGCAATCGAAAATCACCCAGTTCTTGTTCGTCGACGCGCCGAGATTGTATTTGATGCGCAACTCCTCGGCGGAGCCCGGATCACGGAGATAATCGACAGTGCGGATGCGGATCTTGGAATTGAGCGCGTGATATTCCTTCAACAGCTCGGAAACGTCGCTGAACAGCGTTTCATCCTTGTCGTAATAGAGCGTCACTTGAACCGGGTTCGTGATCGACTGCACAAAACCAACGGTGCGCGGCGAAAGTTCGATACGGGTATTGCTGCTGAGATGAAGGCGCTTGAAATAATGGCCGCTCAGATAATTGGTCATGACCGTCACAGCCAGGACAAGCACGGTGACGAGCGCGACGTTGAAACCGATGGTCCATTTGCGACCGCGCGAAAAGCTGGGTTTGTTGGATTCGTTCGACATTTTATTTCCAGCGGCGGCTTTCAATCACTCGCAAGGTAAGGAACAGGAAAAAGAAGGTGACGGTCAGGTAGAGAACCACGGGACGCGTATCGACCACGCCGCGCACGAAATCATGCATCTGTTCCGGCAGGCCAAAGACAGCGATGGCCTGCGATTTCCAATCGCTGCCCGGCAGGCTTTTGGCGAGAAAACTCAACATGAACAAGCCGACGCTGAAAACCAGGCTGATCATCGCAGCGGTGACCTGACTGCGAGTCAGCGCCGACGCAAAACAGCCGAGCGACAGAAACAAGCAGCCCAGCAGGAAGATTCCCAGGAACGTGCTGCCAATCGCGCCGGCGTCTAACGGGGCGGTGTCGTTGGTGAAATGGCGGATCAAAAGAATGCAGGCCAGCAGCGGCAGCCACGTAAACATGTAGAAGACCAGCGCGGCGGTGAACTTCGCGGCGACCACCTGAAAATCGGATACCGGAGTGGTCATCAGCGTTTCGAACGTTCCCGTAAATTTCTCCAGTGCGAACAATCGCATTGTGATCACCGGCACAGCCAGGATCAAAATCAGCCAGAAAAACTGCGTCATGTAGAACAGCTCGGTCACGGGCATCGGCGTCGGATCGGTTCCGAGATTGATCAGCAGCACGACGAAGCTCAGGCCAATCAGGAATGCCGCGGCGGCTGTGATGACGTAGCCCGTAATGGAAAAAAAGAATCCGGCCAGCTCGCGCCGGACAAGAGTGATGTAGGCTTGCATCAGCGATTCCCCTTTGCGAGTGCGCACGACGTTTCAATGTTCCTCATGCCTCTTCCTCCTCGTCCGTCTTGGTCACATGCACGTAAATATCCTCCAACGAATGCCGGCTGCGTGTCAGTTCGCGCATGGGCCAGCCGCGTTCCCGGGCCAGGGCGAATATTTGAGGACGCAGATCAATGCCATCGTGCGGTGTCAGCGCACAGCGATAATATTCTCCCTCGGCAGCGGAGACATCGAACTGCTGAATCTCGGGAATCTTCGCCCAGCATTCCTGCAACTCGGCGGCGGAGGCGGCAATCTCTGCAATCACCTGACTGTTGCTGCTCATGAAACGTTGCAGGTTTTCCGGTGTGTCGGCGGCGAGCACCTTGCCTTGATACATGATCAGCATCCGATTGCAGGTCATCTCGGCCTCGGGAAGAATGTGGGTGGAGATCAGCACTGTGTGCGACTTGCCGAGATTCTTGATCAACTGCCGCACGGAACGAATCTGATGCGGATCCAGCCCAATCGTCGGCTCGTCGAGAATGATCAATTCGGGTTCGTGAACCAGCGCGTCAGCAAGCCCAACGCGTTGTTTGTATCCCTTGGAAAGCTGGCCGATGATTTTGCGGCTCACGTCGGTTAAACCGCACTGTTCCATCACCACATCCACCCGTTCACGCGAACGCCGCCAGCTCAAGCCTTTGAGGCGCGCGCGGACTTTCAGGTATTCCCGAATGCGCATGTCGAGGTGCAGCGGGTTGTTTTCGGGCATGAAACCAATGCGCCGGCGCACTTCAGCCGAATCGCGATACACATCGAACCCGGCCACGCGAACCGTGCCGGAAGTTGCCGGCAGGAACGCCGCCAGGATGCGCATCGTCGTGCTTTTGCCCGCCCCGTTGGGGCCGAGCAGGCCGACAATTTCACCGCGCCCGACCGTGAAGGAAATATCCGACACAGCGGTATGTCCCGCGTATCGTTTGGTCAGGTTTGAAACCTCAATCATCGGACCATTGCTCATGAATAGAGGTGGAGATTAGCCGAAAAACGCATGTCTGAGCCAATAAAATCTTGCCTAGCGCATGGTCACGCCTGCGGTGCCGCGGAGCCAGTAACCGGCGCGCTGAGGAATTAGAACATTCATGGATATGGACGTCCCCGCTTTTTTTTCGTTCAGCAATTTTGCAAACGATTTGATGTCGCCGGGGGTCTGATCGTCCACGGCCGTGACGATCATGTTCTTCTGCAAGCCCGCCGCCTGCGCCGGACCATTGGGTTCGACGCGCGAAACGACGAAGACCGTGGAATTATTTTGTGGCACAGCTTGCAGTTCCAAACCGAGCTTTTCCCGGATCATGTCGGCATTGAACACGACGGAATCGGGAACCAGTTTGACCGTCAACTCCTTCAACTCCGCGCCGCGTCGAACCGTGAGTTCATTCTCCCGGCTGGAATTGGCCGCCAGCAGATCGACAAATTCAATGAAGCTTTTGGGCACCTTGCCATTGACCTGCAGGACAGTGTCGCCCACGCGCAAGCCGGCTTTCGCCGCCGGGCTGTCGGGCTGGACGGAGGTGACCGCCAGTGGATACGACCCGACTTTGACCCGCGCGCCAAACCAATACGACTTCACAAATTCCGTCGGCAAGGTGTCGGCCAGCGCTTCCTCAACGAGCCGAATGGGAATGGCGAAACCAATTCCTTGAATGGGTTGACCTTCCTGAGTCTGTTTCAAGACGGCGACGTTGATGCCGATCAGTTCGCCTTTGAGATTGATGAGCGGGCCGCCGCTGTTGCCGGGATTGATTGGCGCATCGGTCTGCAACCAATTGGGAATGTCCAGCGGCGCGCCTTCCTTGGGCATCGTGCGGCTTTTCGAACTGAGAATGCCGCGCGAAACGGACGTGCCCAGTCCGAAAGGATTGCCCAGCGCCAAAACCGTTTCGCCGAGCAGCAGATCGTCTTCGCGGGCGAGTTTGATCGCGCGGAACTTTTCGCCCGGCCGTGCCTTCAATTTCAGCAGCGCAATGTCACGTTGCGGATCGGTGGCGACCACGGTGGCCTCGTAGGTTTCGGTTCCCGTATTGAATCGCACGCCGATCTGGTCCGCCCGGCGAATCACATGATCGTTGGTCAGCAGATAACCGGTTTCGTCAATCACCACGCCCGAACCAATGCTGATGCTGGTGTCAGTCGGCTGTTGACCATAGAACTGCCGCAGCATGGCTTCATAGCGGTCACGAACGGGCACGACGGTTCGAGTGTGGATGTTGACGACGCTCGGCATCACTTGTTCGATCGCGGTCACAGTCGCGTCGCGCCGCACATCGGGTTCAGCGGCGGCCTTTGCGCTGAGTGCCGTGCCTGCGATGGCGAAGACGAAGGTCAATTTCGAGAAACAAGCGAACGTTTTCATGTGTTCAGAATACAACAATGGATTCCGTCTTTTGATGCGTGCAATCTTACAAAATGGCATCCCTGCGTTGCTGGCAGGGTTGAGTTTTCAGACATTGCCCGGCGGCCACAGGCTTTGCCCGACATCGGTGCGGTAATAGCTGCCGACGACCCGCAATCGCCGCATATTCAGATACGCCTTGGCAATGGCGCCTTTCAAAGTTGGCGCAATCGCAATCACATCGGCGATCCTTTGCCCGGTCGCCATCAGTTGACCGGCGGCAGTGCGCGTGACTTCGTTCCACCAGACATCGCAATCGAACGGCTCGGAAATTTCCAGCGGCAGTTGCGGCCCGCGCACCTGCGTGAACGGATATCCATAACCCGCAAGCGTCAGGGAACAGCCGAAATTCAAGCCGTCTTTAAACTGCAATTTCAACTTTTCATTGCGCGTGGTTGCCAGCAGCGCTTCCACCGGGTTTTTCAACATGCGCAGAATCATCGGTCCCGAGGTGACGCCGATGCGGACGTTGTATTCAATGACGTGCCATTTGCCGCCGCGCTTGATCGCGGTGACTTGCAATGGCCCGTTGAATTTCACGGCGCGCAACCAGGGGAGCAGGGGATGAATGAGTTGACGTGCCAAACCGTATTTGTCCGCTGTGTCACGTTCCACAAGGCCGCCCAGCGGTGCGCCGGCGACGATTCCCAAATTCCCGTTGAAGGCGTACTTGTATTCCTGGTTGGTGACGAGCGAATGAATTTCGCCGCCACTGACCAGCACGATGTGACCCGCCTCAGCGCGTCCAAGATATTCCTGGAGAAAAACGCCTTCGGCATAATTTACCTGCCGCAGCCAGGCCCGCGTGTCTTCGACTGTTTCGCAAAGAATCGTGTGCACCGGACTTGTCGGCGAGCAGAGCGGGTTCTTGATAACGAACGGTTGCGGATGTTCGGTGAGAATTTTTTCCGCTTCCAGCCGGTTCGAAGCGACATAGGCCTGGGGAAATGGAATCTTGAAATCAGCGCAGAGCTTTCGAGCAAAATCGCGTTCGCGCTCAATCCGCATCGCCTCCCCGGTCGGACTGAAAATCCCGGCGCCAGACGCCAGCAGATCCTCCGCCCAGGGCGCTTGGGCCCAGTCGATCGATTGGGGCAGGATCAGCTCGATCCCACGCTCTTTTACGAGCGATGCGGGATTGGATATCGCTTCGCGGGAGAACACCGGCCCCGCCAGTGACGGTGAGAAATGGCCGTAGTTGCGGGTCAAATACGTTGCCACATCCGCGCCGGCATCGCTCAGCGACTGCGCAATGCTGTGAGCAAATGAGCCCACGCCAAGGACCAAGGCTGATGGCGAATTCCGAGGGGAAGTTTTGCGAGATGGTTTAGGCATCGATTAGATCGTTGCGGCGAGATTAAAAGCCGCGGGGGATGAACACAAGTGGAACGGCAATGCGCGCCTTTGGTTTTGGAACGGAGCGGTCGAACAGAGCCTCAAATTGCCAAAAGTGGCGAGCAGGCCCGTTCGGGTTGCTCGCCACTGGATGGAAATGCGATCCGCTTACGACGCTTTGCCGTAGAACTCTTCGACCACTTTGCGGAAGGTGTTTTCGCCGACGTTGATAATGCCCATTTCGCGTCGGGCGTTGTCTTCGGAATCGCTGGCGTGAGCGGCATTGACCATGACGGTCTGGCCGAATTCGCGGCGGATCGATCCCGGAGGCGCTTTGGACGGATCGGTCGGCCCGAGGACGTCGCGGATTTTGCGAACCGCTTCCACGCCTTCGTAAACCAGCGCGATGCAGCGTTCGGTGCCGGGGGTGGGCCATTCGGCCTGGGGCACTTCCGACGGCGCATGGCCGGACATGAACTTGACGATATTCTCAAACTGATTGTCGCCGAAGCCGGGCCCGAGGATGTCCCCGAGCTGCTGTTCGGTTTCAGGCGAAATCTTGAAGCTGAACTCTTTTTCAAGTGCGTGTTTGGCTTTGGCGGCCACCATGTCCTTGAGTTTGGTGCGCAAAACTTCACGTACCGGGCCGTAGAATTCCATCGCCTGGGCCACGCTCATGCGATGGAGCTTGATAGCGACGATATAAAGGCCCGTGCGCGAGAAGAAATCGATGACGTTTCCAGGGCGTCCCGAGGGGAAGCGGAAGTTTTCCGGCTTGATCAAGACCAACGTGCGCTGCGTCTTTTCACCGGCCGGATACGTCATCACGTTTTCCAGCACGCCGCCGTCAGTTTCGGAATATTTCGTCCAGAGTTTGAGCTTGGCTTCACATTCCTCTGCCGTGGGTGGCGCGAGAACCGCAGGTTCGAAGTAACGCACCTGGCCATTCTCGTCCGTGATCAAATCGCCGTAGGTGTCGCGGATGGTTTCGCCGCCGCGCCGATCCGAGCTGATATGCCCGACGACTGAGCGCGTCTTGCGAACCGCATCTTCGCCTCGGAACACCAGCATCATGACGCGCCGACGGCGCCCGGTGTTGGGATCGGGAGATAGATTTTGAAGAATATAATTGTAGAGCAATTCCTGAATTTTTCGATCCTGCGGATCATTGGCGGAAATGATCGCTTCGGAATATTGCTTCACCAGCTCAGCGCTCGGCGCAAACATGCGGACGGCGGCTAATTCCAGACCGGTGCGCGTGATGAGGCGGCTGAGAATGCCACCTGTGCGCGACTTGAACAGGGAATACGGGGTGATAATGACGTAAGCTAACTCTTGGGCCATATTAATTTGTTTTTGGTTCC
>JBQCEJ010000479.1:0-11223 GCA_051960355.1 Verrucomicrobiota bacterium
ACCCTGCCCGTGCCCGAACATCTGCGGGACGCCAGTTATCAAGGAGCCAAACGGTTGGGCCACGGCAAAGGTTACGAATACGCGCACGATCATCCGGATCATTTCGTCGCGCAGGATTATCTCGGGGCGGAGAAGCGCTACTACGAACCGACCGATCAGGGCGTGGAAAAGAAAATCCAGGAACGCGTGGCGAAACGGCGGGCACTGATGTCCCAGGCGAAAGCCGCCGGCAAAACCAAAAGCTGATCGGCACGCCATGGTCGAATCCACCCAACAAATCAAAGCAGCCTTGCGGCGCAACGTTCGCACGCTCTTGAAAGGACGGTCCGCGGAACAACGCGCTCGCGATTCAGCCCGCGCGCGATCCTTGTTTGAGCAACAAGCGGCCTGGCAGAGCGCCCGTTCCCTTTTCTTTTACGCGCCCTTGCACAAGGAATTGGACATCTGGCCGCTGCTCATCGATTCGCTCGCGGCGGGCAAGGTTGTTTGTCTGCCACGTTTCGATCCAGCGACGCAGCGCTACCTCGCGTGTGAGATTCGCGATTTGGCAAAGGACATCGTTTCCGGCAAGTTCGGCATTCGCGAACCGATCGAGCAGTGTGTGGCCGTTCCTTTAAACCAACTGGACTTGGTGCTCGTGCCTGGAGTAGCTTTCGATCCATGTGGGCATCGGCTGGGTCGGGGCAAAGGGTTTTATGACCGGCTGCTGGCGGACGCGGACGGTCTTCACTGCGGAGTAGCTTTCGATGAACAAATCGTTCCCGAAATTCCCTTGGAGCCGCATGACGTTTCAGTCCATTGCATCCTGACGCCGACGCGCTGGATTCAGCCCTAGCCCGCGCCCGTTCTGAACATGATTTTCCTGGCAACTGTTTTCGATGGCGCAGCCCTCTTCGCCGGAGGCGCGACGCTTTCCTTTGCGCTGCTGTGGTGGCGAGACCGCCGCCTCAAGCACGCGCGCGCGCGCGAATTCCAGGCGCTCCGCGATCAGGCCCATGCCGACGCGGCCCTCATCCAACGCGAAGCACGCGCCACCGCCCAGAAGGAAGCTCTGCGTTACCGCGAGGAAATGGAACAGTCCTTCACTGAACGCCGCGCGGAACGGGCCGAGTCCGAAAGGCGGTTGAGTGAGCGCGAAGGATTGATCAATTTGCAACTCGCGCGGCTGATGGAAGCTGAGAAAACCCTTCAGGAACAACGCGACACCTTGCAGGCCCGCGCGCAGGTTCTCGAAGAACAGGAGAAACAAATCGCCGAACTGGCCCGCCAGCGCCGCGAACAATTGCAGCAGCTCTCCGGTTTGAGCGAAGCCGAAGCGCGTCAACAATTTCTCAAGACCGTGGAGCAGGAAGCGTTGCGCGATGCCAACACGCTGGCGCGCCACATCCTGGAGGAAGCGAAAATCAGCGCGGAAGACAAGGCGCGCCAGATCATCAGCGTCGCCATCCAACGCTACGCCAGCGAACATACCTTTCAGAATTCCACCGCCGCCATCGCCCTGCCCAACGACGAAATCAAAGGACGAATCATCGGTCGCGAAGGCCGGAACATCCGCGCGTTTGAAGCCGCCACGGGCGTCACCATCCTGGTGGATGACACGCCGGGCGCCGTCGTGCTTTCCGGGTTCGATCCGGTCCGCCGCGAAATCGCGCGGGAAACGATGTCGCGCCTGATTCAGGACGGGCGCATTCATCCGGCGCGCATCGACGAAGTGGTCGCAACGGTGACTCAGGAGATGGATTCAACCATTGTCCGATTGGGCGAGGAAGCCGTTGCCAAAGCGGGCTTGCCGCCGTTTCAGCCGGAAATCGTCACATTGCTCGGGCGGCTGCATTTTCGCCACAGCTATTCGCAGAACGTGCTGGATCACTCGGTCGAAGTCGCGCATCTGATGGGCCTCATGGCGGCGGAACTCGGGATGAATGTCACCGTCGCCAAACGCACCGGCCTGCTCCACGACATCGGCAAAGCGGTGAATCACGAGATCGAAGGTCCGCACGCGATCGTCGGCGCCGACCTGATCAAACGCTTTGGCGAAACCGAGGCCGTGGTCAACGGCGTGGCGTCGCATCACAACGATGTTCCACCGGTCGGCCCGCTCGGAATTCTCGTCAGCGCGGCGGACGCGATCAGCGCTTCCCGGCCCGGCGCGCGTTCGGAGACGATGACGACTTACCTCAAGCGGATTGAGAGTCTGGAGAAACTGGCGGCGGGATTTCCCGGCGTGGAAAAGAGCTTCGCCTTTCAAGCCGGCCGCGAACTGCGCGTCTTTGTTCAACCGGAACAGATCAATGATGAAGAGGCCTACGCTTTGGCCCGCGCGATCGCTCTGAAAGTGGAAGCGGAATTGCAATATCCCGGGCAGATCAAGATCACGGTAATCCGGGAAACGCGCTGCGTGGAAGTGGCGAAGTAAGTCTCAGGTCCGAAAGGTCAAGAAAACCGGATTGCAGGAACGAAGCGAACATTCAACGTTCAACATCCAATGTTGAACACCGAATGAGCGGGGAATCAAAAAGATCGGGGAAATTCCCAACCAGACTAGCGGCCTTCGTTCATCGAACTCGGGAGACCGCCGGTTTCCCAACCTTGCGGTGAATTCCAAGGACGCCCGGAAGCATTATCCGGATCTGCAGTAGCGCAACCGCTGAGGACGATGGCCGAAAGGGCCAGCAGCAGCAACAACCAGCGGGATGGACGGAGATAACTCACGAGGCGGGATGCGCAGGGATGACTTGGTCGCCTTCGAGAATTTCACCGAGCTTCCAGCCCGGAACAACGTTGGCGATGCAGCGATCTTTCTGGACGTTGGTGACCTTGACCTTCGCGACCAGCTTGCCGTTCCGATTGACCAACAGCTCGCCGTCTTCCAGCACCTGTTGATCTTCGCCGACGTTCAGCACCACGAAATCCCACTTGGGATCGCTGACCATGACCTGACCTTTGAGATTAACGGGCAGGTAAACGATCTTGGGCCCGGTGGTGTATTTGTCCAAGGTGGCCTGCAACTTGTCGTTCTTCTTCTGGAGACCTTTGATCACAACCTGGGATTCCGCGAGATTGTCTTCGCTCTGCTTCAGGTCTTTGACCAAACTGACGACCTGCTTCGGCGTCAGGCCCGAAGAGCTGTAAGCCGCGACCTGCGCTTTCGATTCGTCGCGATCTTTTTTGGTCGTGCTCAGTTCTTCAGTAAGCTGGTTGGCGCGGCGGGTCAGGCTGTTGACACTGGCCACGGCTTTGTCCTTCTCGGCGGTGGTGGACTTGAGCGTTTCCTGGGTCTGAGCCAGCTCGGTGCTGGTTTGCTTCAATTCCTTTTTCGTGGTTCGCAGTTCGGCATCGGTGGTATCGAACTTGCCGTGCCACTCGTCACGCTCGGTGCGCGTTTGGGCGATGATTTCCTTAACCTTGACGAAGTTGAGAGCCCCGACCGCCAGGCCTGCTACAATCGCGACGATTAAACTGATACGAATCAACATGGCTAGAGAGTCTTAGTTTTTAACGAACCGAGTCAGCCTAAGCACTAGCTTTAGGCGTGTCAACGCTCCGTTTGAAAACGGCGACACCCCGGAGGCGAAGCTGTGAATGATGGATCGGCCGTGACGGTCCATTGCCGGCCTGAAGCGGTTCTGAGGGTTGGCGGGCCAGGAAGAATCTCCTTTCGCTGGCTGGTCAAATTGGCTTCATTGCCCGGACGTGAAAAAGTTCGCCACCATTACCGTCATTGGCCGGGATAAAACCGGCGTGATCGCCCGCGTCACGAATTTCCTCTTCGAACAGCACGCCAACATCGAGGCGCTGGAAGAGCAAGTCACCCGCGGACAGTTCAGCATGACGCTCCAGGCCTCCTGGAAAGACGGGCAGTTGGATCCGGCAACCTTGGAGACCGGCCTCGCGCAATTGGCGGCGTCCTTGCAGATGGAAATCAAACTGCGCCTGACGCATCCTTCGCAGCGACAGCGCCTCGCCATTCTGGTAACGCGCGAACCCCATTGCCTGGAAGGTCTGATGCGGGCATTCAAAACCGGGCAGTTGAAACGCGCTGAACCGGTGATCGTCATCAGCAATCGTCCCGACCTGGAACCGCTGGCCCGAAAACACAAACTGCCGTTCGTGGTCGTTCCCTGGAACGAGCGGGCCGACGCCGAAGAAGCCCTGCTCAAGCTGGTGGAAGATCACGAAATCGACTTCATGGTGCTGGCGCGTTTCATGAAGATCCTTTCGCCCAACGTCGCGTGGCGTTTCAAGAACAAGATCATCAATATTCATCCGTCGCTGCTCCCCAGTTTCCCCGGCGCCCAGGCGTATCGCCAGGCCTACGAACACGGCGTGAAGATTGCCGGCGTCACGTCGCATTTCGTCAGCATGCATCTGGACGAAGGACCGATCATCGCGCAGGCGAGCTTCCACATTCGCCCGGAATGGAGCCTCAAAGAAATCATGGCCGCCGGCCAGAAGCTTGAAACCAAGGTCCTAGTCAAAGCCGTAAAGTTGTATCTTTCGAAACGGCTCGATGTGTATTGGGGAACCGTCAAACAGGTCTGAACCGCAGACGACATGCGCCAGACTTCCCACAACAATCTTACTAACGCATGATTACCCGAAGAGACCTCTTAATCGCAGCCGTCGCCACGCTGACGACCGCCGCTCTGGTGACGTTTGCGCAGAATGCCGCCAAGCCGTTGATGCGTTCGTCGGTCTTCCACTGGAACGCATTGAAGGTTCAGCCCACCAAGACCGGCGAACGCCGTTCTCTCTTCGATGCCCCGACGGCAAATCTGGAACGCTTCGAATGTCACGTCACCACTTTAGATCCAGGCGAAGCACCGCATGCAGGACACAAGCATCCGGAGGAAGAGCTGATGATCGTGAAGGAAGGAACGCTTGAAGCCGTCCAGAACGATCAGACGAATCGTGTCGAATCGGGCGGAATGATCTTCTGCGCTTCAAACGAGATGCATGGCTTGCGCAATGTCGGCACCAACCGCGCCACGTACTACGTGCTCAAGTGGTTTCCCCACGATCTGGCCAAGCGCTAGTGGCGAATCGGCTTCTTCCAGATCGGCACAACCCGTTTCATCTCGTCAATCACCCATTGGCACGCGGCGAAGGCTTCACCTCGATGCGGCGCAATGATCTCGACCCACAGCGAGGGCTCGTTGACTTTGACCACTCCGATCCGGTGAACCAGCCGGACTGACTCGATCGGCCAGCGTTTTTCCATCTCGTCGAAAAGCAGCGCGAACTGGTGTTCGACCATCTTCTGGAAAGCTTCGTATTCGATCGCCTGGATTCGCGCCTCGCCTTCCGTGCCGCGGACGACGCCGGCAAAACAAATCACCGCGCCCATTCCGTCAGACAACTGCCGGCTGGCAAGCAGTTCAGTTTCGTTGATCGGCTCGGAAGTGATGGTGAGTTGGCGCTTCACAGAAATCGGCAGGTAAATCGTTATCCTCCTTGAACGGGCGGAAACAGTGACACCACGTCGCCGTCCTTCAAGAGATAATCACGCGGTTGATATTCCACGCCGACGGCAATCAAAGTGGATTTTTCCATCGCGGCGAGTTTTGGAAATTTCATGGTCAATCGGCGGTACAGCTCATTCAAATCACTGCCCAGCGGCAATTCCTCAGCCGCGCTTTCGCAACCGGTCAGCTCTTTGAAATAAGAATAAAACGAAACCGAGATGCGCATGGGACGATCACTTTTCTTTGCCGCTGCCAGCCTGCTGGTAAACCTCTGGGCGCAGCACGCCAACGAAAGGCAGGTTCCGATAACGCTCGGCGAAATCCAGCCCGTAACCAACCACGAAGTGATCCGGAATCTCAAAGCCGACGTAATCCGCTCTGACCTTTTCCACACGTCGCGCGGCTTTGTTCAGCAACACGCAGGTCTTGATCCGGCGCGGTTTCAAGGCACGCAGCTTCTCCAGCACACGACTCAGGGTCTTGCCGGTATCGAGAATGTCGTCCACCAGCAACACATCGCGCCCGCGCACGTCCAACCGGAGTTCCTTGGTGAAAACCAATTCGCGGGATTCCGTCCCGGTGCCGTAACTGGAAACGCCCATGAAATCCAAGCGCAGCGGCAGGGAGATGTGCCGGATGAGATCGGCCAGAAACATCACAGTGCCGTTCAGCAGTGAAACAATGACCAACTCGCGGCCTTTGAAGTCGCGTTCCAGCTCACGAGATAGCGAGCGAATGCGCCGGGCCAACTGCGGCTCCGTGATGAGCACGCGCTCCACTTCCCGACGCCAGCCCGTCGGAACGCGAGCGTGAGCCGAAGTTTTAGCAGCGGATGATCTCATGCGTGAAGTGTACGCCAGGCCTGCGCATTGCCGAGAATTTTCTCCAATCGCGCCGGAACGAAACCATCTCAACAGCCGCAGCTCAAGAGAACCAGAGTTGCTTCAATCGCGATTGGCTCTGGAATGCGAAGGTCGCAAAAGCGTTACGCCGAAGCAGGTTTGCTCGCGTGCCGGCCTTTAAAGGTCAGTTCGGCGATACCCGATTTGTCCAGTTCGCCCAGACCTTCGGCAATCATGCGTTCGTATTGCTTGCGGGTGGCCGTTGCGAGCGGAAGATTCAGCCCTTGCGCTTTGCCAAGTTTGAGTGCGATTCCGGAATCCTTGGCCGCGTGCGCTGCCGAGAAAAAACAGGAATGTTCACGGTTCTGCATGTCTTCGCCGTCGGTTTGCAGCACTCGCGAATTCGCTCCGGTTTGCGAGAACACGTTGCGAACGGTGTTCAAATCCAGCCCCAGCGACTCGGCAAGCGCCAGGCCTTCGGCGAGGCCGGCGGTGTTGATGTTCATGACCATGTTGACGAGCGCCTTCAGCTGCGCGGCTTTTCCCGCCGTGCCAATATAACGGGCCGAGGCGCTAAGCTTTTCCAGGACCGGCCGGGCGCGTTCAAAGGCTTCCGATTTGCCACCGCACATCAAATACAAAGAACCCTCTCGCGCCTGGGTGATGCTCGAAGCCATGGATGCCTCCAGCGACTGCGCGCCGGCCTTTTCGGCTTTGGCTTCGACCCACACGTGAATCTCCGGTGAGACGGTGGCACAATTAATAAAAAGCTTTCCCTTGGCGCGACTGAGGAGACCGCCGGTGAAAATCTGTTTCATGGCTTTGTCATCGGAAACAACCGTGATAATCACCTCGGACAATTTGGTGACGACACGGAGTTCATCGGCCGCAATCGTTCCCAGTTCCTGCGCGACCGCTTGGGCCACCGCGAGGTTGGCATCATAAACCGCCGCGATCTCAAAACCGCATTCCTTCAAGCGACGCGCCATGTTCGCGCCCATTCGTCCGACACCGACAAATCCAATTTTCATACGTTTTAAACCTTGGGTGAAGTTGCAGAGACGATAAGGCCTTTGAAGCCACGGCGCAAAGTTTCAAACCGCGCAAATGCCGGACCTCACCTCAAAGAGCTGGCTTCGAATCTCAAAACAAGCTCGCCACGGCGGAAAACTTTTCTATGCTCACGGCATGGCAAAGGTCAGCGCGGGATTGCTGATGTATCGAATCAAGGACAACGAGCTGGAATTCCTGCTCGCTCATCCCGGCGGTCCGTTCTGGCAAAACAAGGACCGCGGCGCCTGGACCATTCCCAAAGGCGAGATTCAGCCCGGTGAAGAACCGCTCGCGGCGGCCAAACGGGAATTCGAGGAGGAAGTCGGTTTCAAGCCGAACGGAACTTTCGTCGAATTGAGCCCCATCACTCAGAAGGGCGGCAAAATTGTCCACGCTTGGGCGTTCGAAGGAGATTGTGACGTCTCCAATATCCACAGCAACACGTTTCAGATGGAATGGCCGCCGAGGTCCAGACGCTTTCAAGAATGCCCGGAAGTGGACCGTGCCAGCTTCTTCCGTCTGGCCGAAGCCAGACAGCGGATCAACGCCGCACAGATCTCGTTTCTGGAAGAGCTCACGCGAAGAATGCCCCGCGCTTCGCATTAGCCGGTGGTGGATAAACCTTTTGCAGCAGCGGAGTTGTCCCGTCGCAAACGAAGTTTGCTTGCTCCTCAAATCCATCATTGAGCCACGTTCCGCACCGTCCTGCGGCGGATGTCCATTGCGGTCTGCGTGTTGGGGAAGCGGGGGGGGGCCTTAGGGCTGAAACGACGTTCGGGGGGCAGCCGTCGGGCTTGGGCGGCGGGCCGTTGCGGCAAACCGACGTCCGGGGGAACACGGCACCTCGGAGCTGACGGAAAAGGGGCGCAAAGGAAAAGACAAGGAACTCGAAATCTTACCGGGCTCGTTCAACCGCCGATAGCTCCGGCGCTCCTTCATCGACCAAAGCTATCTTTGTCCGTTAGGCCACATCCGGTAAATTGAGTATGTGCAGCACATGCTGACCATGGTCGTGGAATCCGAAACCGATAAGTGTCGGATGCGCTAAACGAAGGTGCTCGAAAGCACGCTCCTCGACGAGCCGATCTGTCGCGCGAACGAACAAACGAGCGGCACGGTTGATGAGGTAGTCCTCATCGTCGTCCTTCGGCTGCGGATACGCGGAACTCTCGGCAAACTCCTGCCACTCTGGAAACTGAATCTGAGTGAATCCCTGATACTCGAAGTCGCCTGTGTTATCACAAAACGGAAGGAGCGCGTGCGCCTTCGTTTGGTGGTAAGCGTGATCGAACCAGACAGGCTCGGCCATCAGCTTGCGCCGATACTGCGTGTGATACTCTCGCTGCTTACGTGTGAACTCCAGAGACGCGGCGGATGTGTTGAAGCATGTCAGGACGTATCCGTAACACGGCTCGGAGTCGTATGCGAAGTAGCAGACCTCGTCGCCACCATGCTTTGCGGCGAACTGCTGAATCGCCGACTTGGTCTGTTCGACAAGTCGCTCCAAGAACAAATCCCAGTCAGATTCTTGCATAGCGTAGGATGTGGCCTAGACTTTATGGCTTAACAGAAAGCCGGAGCGGGTGTTTGATTTCGGTTGCAGGCGTAGGTTATCCCCCGAAGCGGACCGATCCACATTGGTACACGCCTGGAATGAAGCCGGGGCATTGATAACAGAATAAACAAACCAAACATCCATGAACAAAATCGTGCATCACCTCCGCCTGAACGTCCACAAAGAAAGGCAATCGTTGGCGTTCCGTGTTGGTCAACGCTTAAAGGCATCGGTTCTACTCGCGAGATCGCGGACTGACACGCACCCATTTTCCCATTCCATTTTGTCCTGAAACTTTAATTTTGTGCGGCGGCAGTTGATCATCCCTCATCTTTATGAAAAGCGACGTGTTCTGGAGTTTGTTTGCGATGCCGATTGGCGTGGCCCTTTGTTTTGGTCCCGCGATTGTGGCCTGGCTGCTGGCAGGTAAGGATTCTGATTCCGAAGAGGAATCAACCGTTCCTGCGCCGAAGCACTGAAGGCCTCGTTGCCGTGCGGCTCATACCCGGACTCGCCAGCTTTCCAACCGCTCCATTCCGCTACCGCGAACCGCTGCGATACGCGCCCCTGCGGCTCGCGCTCGAGCGAATCGCTTTTGCTCCGTTCCGACGTCCGGAAACTCGCGAGACTGGCAGCGAGCCGTGCGTTAAGAAGGAGTTGCCGCACCACAAGGAGATCGCCGCGGTGTGAACCTCCGCGCCCGTAATGGATACAAGCGGCAACTTCGGTTGCAGTTGACGAAAGCCGCCGGAAACCGGTCAGCGATTGGACCCGGATCAGGCCTTCCGGCGGTTTACTTCAACCAGTCCGCGACTTTTTCGCCGGCCCAGATTTCTTTCACGGGCTGGCGCTCGCGAACGATCGCCGCCTTCTTCCCATGGACCAGAACTTCAGCCGCGAGTGAGCGCGTGTTGTAGTTGGAGGCCATCACGAATCCATACGCCCCGGCGCTCAACAGCGCGAGATGATCGCCTTCGCCCAGCTTCGGCAGCGGACGATCCTTGCAGAAATAGTCGCCCGATTCGCAGATAGGGCCGACGACGTCGGACTTGATCGTCGCTCCGTTTTTCTGCGTCAGAGGAACGATCTCGTGATACGCCTCGTAGAAGGCCGGACGAATGAGATCGTTCATCGCCGCGTCGACAATCAGGAAATTTTTCTGGCCCGTGCGCTTCACATATTCGACGCGCGTGACGAGAATGCCGGCATTGCCGGAGATGAATCGGCCCGGCTCGATCAGAATTCGCAGGTCGAGCGGTTTGAGCAGAGGCACCAGGCGATCGGCATATTTCTGCGGTGTCAGGATGTTCCGGGCTGAACCAGCCTTCCACCACTCCGCGGAACCACTGGCGAGCGCGGGATTGTAAACGATGCCCAATCCGCCGCCGATGCTGAGGAACTCCAGATTGTGCTTGGCTTTGAGCCGTTGCACGAGCGGCAACATCTTGCGCACGGCTTCTTCAAACGGGCTGACGGTGGTGATCTGCGAGCCGATGTGCATCTGCACGCCGCGCAGGCGCAGGTTCTTGAGTTTGCTCGCACGCGCATAGACGCCCTCCACTTTTTCGAAGGCGATGCCGAATTTGTTTTCATACGTGCCGGTGGTGATTTTGGCGTGCGTATGCGCATCCACACCCGGATTCACGCGCACGGCGACTGGCGCGATTTTTTTTAGTCGGGCCGCGATGCGGTTAATCCGCTCCAACTCGGGTTCGCTTTCAACGTTGAAACAGTAAACGCCTTTCTGGAGCGCGAACTCGATTTCCGCCTCGGTCTTGCCGACGCCGGCAAAGACGCATTTCCGCGGATCGCCGCCGGCGGCAATGACGCGCGCGAGTTCGCCGCCGCTGACGATGTCAAACCCACTGCCGAGATTCGACAGAGTGCGCAGCACAGCGAGATTGGAATTGGACTTCATGGCGAAGCAGATCAGGTGTTCGAGCGGTGCCAGCGCCTGATCGAGCTTCTGAAAATGATCGGTCAGGGTGCCCTGGGAATAAACGTAGAGCGGACTGCCAAATTTGCGGACGAGCGATTCGACCGCGACACCTTCACAATAAAGTTTTTTGCCAACGTAATGGAAACCGTGCATGGGGCGGGAGTGTAGCGACGGTTTTTGCACGTCGCCACTCATTTTGCTGGGTGGAACAGCACTCGCGTAAACGTTCGCGTTGCATCAAATTAAAAGACACCGGGGAGGATTTTGGCTGAGTGGCCGGAAGAGGTCGTTGACTCATGGGAAAAAGACACCGGAAAAAGCCGGTGCCGATGAACATGAGTCGCGAAATCAAAGAAGATCTATTGCCCC
>JBQCEJ010000480.1:0-14227 GCA_051960355.1 Verrucomicrobiota bacterium
TATTATTCATGAGTGCCCTGTTCGGATTGCTCGCCTTTCGGAGAGGTGCTTTGAAAACGGCTATCGCCGGCAAAGCATCAAAACGCGATGCGGATTAAACTGTCACATCCGGCCGGTTTCTTCTGTGGGGAATTTCCAGCAGAGGCCCTTGCGAACGGCTTTGCAACATGCGAACTCCTTCCGGGCAATGTTACCAATGTGCAGTACCTGCCGTTCCTTTAACTTGAGCCATGCATTTTAGACGCCGCACCCTGTTCTACTTTCGCCTCGCGTGTATCACGATCGCCCTGACCAGCGTGGCGTTCATCGTCCATCGGATTGATTCAAAGGCCTTGGCCCATTCAGTTTCGGAAATGCATTTGGGTTGGTTTCTATTGGGGTTGCTGCTCTATACGTTCCTGTTCGTCCCGGCAGCTTATCGCTGGAATCTGGCATTGCGCTGCAACGAAAGTTCGGCTGGGCTCGGCGCGGCCTTTCGGCTGTCGCTGATCGGTCATTTCCTTTACGTGATTTTCTTTGGAGCGGCCGGGGGCGATACCGCCAAATCGGCGCTCTACTCTCGCTGGTATCAAGTGCCGCTCAGGAATGTGCTGGCAGCCGCTTCGCTCGATCGGTTGCTGGGCTTTCTAGGCTTGCTCCTGTTTGGCAGCAGTGCGGTTCTGGTGACCGCCTGGCATGGAGGCTTTTCCGGATTGGGATCGGTTTCGTTTCGCTGGCATTTCCCGTGGGTGGTTTTTCTGGTGTTGGCCGTGGCTCTGGTTGTGTTTGTTCTCAGTCGATTGCCAGCGGAGTCCGCGCCCAAACGCTTTCTCCAGGTGTTCTTGGAAAGTGGCCGCAGATTGATTCGCTCTCCCAAGTCATTTTTCGCCGGCGTGCTGTGCGGGATTGTGGTGCAGGCCGCTTTGAGTGGAGTGCTGGCGTTGTGCTTGAAAGCCGTGAGTCCGGAACCGATTCCGTGGGCACAACTGGTTTGGACCTTGCCGGTGATTTCCGTGGCGAGCGCGCTGCCGGTGACGTTCGCGGGCTTGGGTGTGCGCGACAGCGCGGCGGTGGTGCTGTTTGGACTCTGCCACGTTTCGCCGGTAACGGCTGTGGCGGCGTCGCTGTTGACGGCGCTGATCAGCTTGATCTGCGCATGTGCGGCCGGCGCTTTACTGTGGCGAGAAGCGGCGCGGAACGAACCCGAGTTTCAACTGCGAACGATTTTCGAAATGGTCCCGCGTTGAAAGGCGACCAGACGTTTGCTTCGTGTTGAGAATTCTCTATTTTGCCGGAGCAGGGACGGGAGCCGGAGTGCCGGGACCGACGATCTGTTGGATCATCGCCGTCAACTCATCATTGTTCACCGGCTTCTGAAAAAATCCGATGGCTCCATCCGCCAAAGCCCGTTCCTTGTACTTCGCCGCGTCGCCGCCAGTGATGACAATGATCGGAATGCTTTTGGCTTCGTCCATGCGCTTGAGCCATTGGATGATGCGGAAGCCATCCCAAGGAACGCCGGTCACCTCAGGCGGAAAACCGAGGTCGAGCAGAATGAGATCGGGGCGATGCACACGCACGGCGGCAACGGCGGCGGAGCCGTCTTTGGCAGTAATGACATCGTAATGGTCGGCCTTCAGCTTCAAAGACAGCGTCTTCAAGATGACCTCGTTGTCATCTACGATTAAGATTTTTTTACGACTCATAGAGTTTTACAAATTCCAACCGCACCGGAGAAGTTTAGCAGAATCCAAGCCAGCGTACGTTGACAGCCAAAAGCTTGAAGCGTTCTCCAGATTTCCTCAGTTTTGTAGAAGGCATTGTACCGAAATGAGTCGCTTTGCCTCGGGTTTGATTCAATCCTGAGCCCGATCCTGACAGGACAATGGCCAACGAATTCTACAGAAAAGATGAGCAGCGGTCGGCGCGGGTGCGAGACCTTTTTGCCCGGATTGCCGGGCGCTACGACCTGATCAACGACCTGCAAAGCTTCGGGCTGCACCGGGTTTGGAAGCGGCGACTGGTTCGATTCGCGGCAATTCGGCCGGGTGAACAGGCCTTGGACGTCTGCTGTGGGACGGGCGATCTGGCTTTGGCATTGGCCGCACAAGGAGCGACGGTGGTCGGCCTCGACTTCACGGAACCGATGTTGGCCATCGCGGAAACCCGCAAGGCCAGGCTGGTTTCCCAAGCGCACCCGGTGCGGGCCACTTTCATTTCCGGCGACGCCCAGCAGATTCCTCTGCCCGACAATTCTTTTGAGGTCGTGACCGTGGGCTATGGTTTGCGGAACCTGGCGAGCTGGGAGACGGGCTTGCGCGAGATGGCGCGCGTGGCCAAGCCGGGTGGGCGCTTGCTCGTATTGGAATTTGGCAAGCCGGACAATGCTGTCTGGCGCTGGTTGTATTTCAGTTACCTGAAGCTGTTTGTCCCGGCGCTCGGTTGGATTTGTTGTGGCAGCGGGGCCGCCTACGCCTACATTCTTGAGTCTTTGAAACACTATCCGGCACAACGTGGCGTGGCTGATAAAATGCGCGAGCTGGGCATGAGCAACGTGGAAATCGTCAATCTGTTCGGCGGTGTCATGAGCATCAACTACGGCGAGAAGACGTTTGTCCCACCGGGTTCAACGGACCAGCAGTCCGGCGGCTGATGATTTTTCCAACAGCAAAGATATGCGTTTCCTGATGCTGAATTGGCGTGATCCGGAGAATCCTCTCTCGGGAGGCGCTGAACGGGTATCAGTCGCTTACCTCGCCGAACTCGTAAAACGCGGTCACGAAGTTTACTGGTATGCGAATGATTTCCCCGGTGCGATGCCGGAAAAAGAAATCAGCGGGATCAAATACATTCGCGGCGGAGGCAAAGGAACCTCCGTGCTCAAGGCCATTCAATGGTATCGCCGGCAGAAGCCGTTTGATCTGGTCATCGACCAGCACCACGGGCTTCCCTGGTACGCGCCATGGTGGAGCGGCACGAATTGCGTCGCTTACATTCACGAAGTTCTGGGCCCGATCTGGAACACATTTTACGGCTGGCCAATCAGCGCCTTTGGCCAATGGCAGGAACGCTGGACTCATCGACTCTACCGAAACGTGCCGTTCTGGACGCCGTCGGGCTCGACTGAAAAGGCGCTGCATGAGAGCGGAGTTCGGAACGTAACCGTCATTCCCAATGGATGTGATACGCAGCCCTTGCCGCAACTTGAATCCAAGCCGCTGCAGTTGCCATTGAGGCTGATCTCCGTTTCCCGGCTCGCTCCCAACAAGCGCATTGATGACGCCGTTCACGTCGCCAAGCTACTGAACGAACGCGGCGTTGAAACCTTCCTGACGATTGTCGGGACGGGTGAAATGGAGAGTCAATTGCGCGGGATGGTGGCCGAAGCCGGCTTGCAACAGCGGATTCAGTTCACCGGCTCGTTGTCCGAAGACGACAAAAATGCCGCGCTCCGCCAGGCGCATTTTCTCGTGCACTGCTCCGTTCGCGAGGGCTGGGGTTTAAATGTATTGGAAGCCAATGCCATGGGCACGCCAGCGGTGGTTTATCCGGTCGGCGGCCTGGTGGACTCAACCATTCACGACCAGACGGGAATTATTGCGTCGGCCGAACAGCCCGAAGCAATTGCAGAAGCACTCAGGACGCTGCTGGGCAAACCTGAGGTTTATGATCGCTACCGAGTGCAAGCGTGGGAACGTTCCAAGACATTTCAATGGAATGTGATTCTGCCGCAAGCCTGTGACTGGTTGGAATCTCAGGCCCGCGCCAGGCGCGGTTGATCGAACTGCTATTGCACAATCAAAACGGCGTTTTGGCTCAGAGCGAAAAACCGGCTGCCGAGGCGTCGTTCGCAAACATCTTCACTGTGTCGAGCGAAAGTGCTGTCAGATCTGTGCCGGTCATTTTAATGGCTTTGTTCAGAATGTCGTGCGGCACGGTCACGATGTGACAACCACAATCGTCTGCCTGGAAAATGTTCAACACTTCACGAACGCTCGCCCAAAGCAATTCCGCTTTCGGCTGTTGACCGAGCAGCGCGAGGCTTTCGCGCATCGTTTTCATGGGATCGACGCCTGTGTCCGCAATGCGCCCTGCGAAAACCGAGACCACGGACGGCACGGCGGGGTTCAGCGCCTCGGCCACGCCTCGAACCTGATCCAGCGTCAGGATCGCTGTGATGTTCAATTGAACGCCTTCCTTCGCCAGTTCCTTTGCCAGCGGCAAGGCTGATTCACCGCGCGTATTGGTGATGGGGATTTTGACGTAAACATTCTTCTGCCACGCGGCGATCTTCAGCGCCTGTCGGCGCATCTCGGGGAATTCGTCCGAGAACACTTCAAAGGAAATGGGCTTGGCGGTCACGCTGGCGAGAACGTCCTTGGCAAATCCTTCGTAATCCTGAATGCCCGCCTTGCGCATCAGTGTCGGGTTTGTAGTTAAGCCTTTGATCAACGGATTGGCGTTGAGGCTCAGGATTCCGGCTTTGTCAGCGCCATCGGCGAAGATGCGAATGCGAAGGGAGTCGAGTGATTTAGACATATTTTCAGGTTAGAACTTATCGGGTTAACAAACAGACATCAACGGCTTTTGCTGTGTTCGGCCAAAATGATCTCCGCGGCTTCGCCCAAGCTGCGCACGCGAAAATCTGGCGCGGACCGCAGCGCTTCGTCGTAGCCCCAATCCAAAAAAATCGTGCGGCAACCAGCCGCGCGACCGCAATCGACATCGCGCCAACGGTCGCCCACCATCCAGCTCTGGTCCAAACTAATGTCTAACTCCCGGGCAACCCGGAGCAACATGCCCGGCTTGGGTTTGCGACAATCGCACTCGGAAAGCTCTTTGCCGGGATGATAACAGACCTCCACCCGATCCAGTGGCAACTGCTGGCGCATGAAAGCGTGCAGATCCTCGACCACACTTTGCGGCATCGTCCCGCGACCGACATCCGGTTGGTTGGTCGCAACGATCAGGAGAAAGCCCGCAGCTTTGAGGCGGGAACACGCTTCGGCAACACCCGGTAGAATCTCGAATTCAGCCAGACTGGACGGCGGGTAAGGTTTGCCCTCACGCGTCAGAGCGCGGTTAATCACGCCATCGCGATCGAGAAACACCGCCCGACGCGTTCCCACTTTGCCGCTTTCCCGCTTTCCGCTTTCTACTTCGTGCTCTCCCATTTGGTCTTGGCAACTTTGAGCTTGGGATGAGAGACCAACAAGTGCCAGACAACCGCTTGAAACGCTTCGGAATGCGGCGTGACATGGTCCGGATTCACCGTCGGCACCACCACGCAGGCGGTTGCTTCCTTGGCGGTGTAACCACCGTCGCGTCCGACGATTCCCATGACGGAAGCGCCGACCTGCTTGGCCAGTTGAATGGCACTGACGAGATTCGGGCTGACATTTTTTTCCAGATTGCCTCCGCCGACGGAGAAAATCAGCAAGGCATCTTTGGCATTGAGGCGGCTGCCTTTAAGCCATTCCACGAAGATGGACGCCCAGCCGTCGTCATTCGTGCGCGCCGTCAGTTCAGAAACATTGTCCGTGGGCGCGTAACATTCGAACCCGCAGATTTTGCGAAAATCATTCACCGCATGTCCGGCATTGCCCGCGCTTCCGCCGACTCCGAGGATGAACAGCCGACCGCCGCGTTCGCGAACTTTGGCCAGTTCATCGGCGACCTTTTCAATCGCATCGGTGTTAAGGGTGGCAACGACCTGTTGAACTTCGGTGAGGAACGTTTTGGAAAAGCTCATAACGAGATGAAACAAGGCGGACCGGGTGATGAAAAGCTAAAATTAGCCGGTGTGCGGTTTGAAACCTGAGAGCAAATTTTCCAGCTCGGTCAGCCCCGCCGACGAGCCCATTTCATAAAAACGCTGCCGAATTTCGTAACCGGCAAGCTGCTTTTCGCGGACCAATCTGCCCATGACTTCGGCCAGATCGAAAGGTTGATCGTCCGGGTAAGACTCGAAAACCGACGCTTTGAAAAGGCTCAAGCCGTAGTCGATGTGCTGCATCTCGGGCAGTCGGGCTTTTTTGTCGTACACCGCAATTTCACCGTCCCTGAACACCACATTGCTCGTATCGTAAAGGCCCTCATTGCGGAACACCGTCATGCAGCCAAGCTTTCCCGAGTGTTCGAAGAATTCCAGAATAGGCCGGTATTCCACTGGGAGATACGAGTCGCCATAAAGAATGAAAAATTCTTCGCCCAGCCGGGGCAGGGCTTGTTTGATGGCGCCGCCGGTGCCGAGCAGTTTCGGGCCGTCAAAAGAGTAGTCCAAGTGCACACCGAAGGCCGAGCCATCGCCAAAGTCCTTTTGAATCATCTCGCCCAAGTGCCCGACACACAGCACGGCCCGGCGAATGCCGCGGGCATGCAGGAGTTCCAATTGATGCGCCAGAAAGGGCTTGCCGGCCACCGGCACCAGCGACTTGGGAATTTTTTCAGTGATCGGTCGCAGGCGTGTGGCCAGACCGCCGGCCAAGATAGCGACGGGAATTGCGAGCGGCTCGCTCATGAGTTCAGCAGTTTGGTGCCTTCGAAATCGAACCGGAAGCGAACTTCCTTCAAACCGGACTGCCGCATCGCGTGGCGCAGTTTGGTTTTGTCATCGGCGTAAAACATCAGGAAGCCGCCGCCGCCAGCGCCGATCAGTTTTCCGCCGAGTGCGCCATTGCTCATGGCCAGATCGTACCACTCGTTGATCTTCGGATTGCTCATGCCGCCGGAACGCTCTTTCTTGCGTTGCCAATGCACATCCATCAGCCGCGCAAACTCCGCCAAATTGCCCGTCTCCAAAGCGCGCTGGCTTTGCAAACCAAGGTCTTTGACGAAATGAAGATTCTCAATCATGGATTTATCCGCCGCTTTGCTCTTCTGATCCTGTTCCTTGAGAATGGCAGACGCGGAACGCGAGTATCCGGTGAAGAACAGGAGCAGATTGTCCTCAAGGTTGTAGAGCGTCTCTTCGGAAAGTTTCAGCGGCCAGGCCTCCACTCGTCCGCCGGGCAGAAATTTGAAGCAGGTAATGCCGCCGTACGCCGCGATGTATTGATCCTGCTTTCCAATCGGTTCCTTCAGGCGATTGAGTTCGATGTCGCACGCTTGTTCGGCCAATTCCGCGGGGTGCACCAGGTTTTTCTTGTAAGCATGGAGCGCCTTGAGCAGTGCCGTGGTGAAACTGCCCGATGAACCCAAACCGGTTCCTGCGGGAATGTCTGCCATCGAGGTCAGTTCCAGCGACTGACCGCCAATGTCCAGCGCGGCAAACGATTCGCGAAGGATCGGATGTTCCAGTTCGGCTGCCGAAGCCACGCGCTCCAGCTTGGAATATTTCACGATCAGGTCGGAGACAAACGTCTCGTGCAGCGTGATATAAACGTATTTGTCGATCGCCGCCGCGATGAGGAAGCCTGTGTGTTGCTCGTAGTAGGACGGCAGATCCGTGCCGCCGCCACCGAGACTGATCCGAAGAGGTGAACGTGCGATGATCATAAATGGGAAAAGCGGAATGCGGGAAAGCGAGAAAGCGGAAAACGGGGGTTATGCAAAACGCGTAGTCTGATCATAATGCAAAAATGAGCGCATGGTTTCGATGAATCAGGAGGAGCCGAGCGTCTGGACGATACGGGAGCGTCCTTTGGCCTTTCGACCGATTGTTGTGACGATCGCGAGAAGCTCGTTTGCTTCCTCCAGCAAAGCCCCCACCTCTGCTGATTTCCCCAAATTGGCTGCATGACATATCTCCAACCAATAAACCGCTTCGGTGGCTTCTTTCTCCGCGATTCCGACTTTGTGAATGAAATCGCTTTTGGATTCAGCGCGGTTTGCTTCGCGATAATTGGCTCCGATTGAAGTGCCGGATCTTAAAAGTTGCCGGCCGACTTCAATTCCGTCCACGGTTTTGGGAAAGGTCCGAATCAATTGCACAATTCCGACTCCAAAATCTTTGGTTCGTCCTTCCAGTTCGGTCTTCATGGGTTCATGTGGTCCGACGTTTCCCTTCACCCATTCTGTTTCCGCTTTCCCGCTTTCCCGCTTTCCGCTTTTTCGTAGATCTCTTCCACCACCTTCAATGCCGCTCGGGCTTCCTTTATTCCCGGAACCGGCGTGCGACCGAGACGAATGTCTTCAAAAAATTCCTGCATCTCCAGCTTCCAGGATTCGTCGCCGCGCGGGTATTCGTAAATGGTGGTTTCCGGCGGGCCCATTTGCGGCAGCATCTTGTAGTACGTCAACCGCTCGACGCCGTAACTGCCGCCCAAGCCTTCCCAGTGCATCTTCGCGTCGCGACCGTAGATTTCGAAGCTGAAAAGATTTTTCCATTCACTGCAACTCACATGCAGCCACGCCGTGTTACCGGTCGCATTGCGCAAGCTCAGAAAGGCATTGTCGTCCACCGGCATGTTCCAAAAGTAAGTGGTGGCGTGGCCTTCAACCGTTGTGAATTCGCCCAGGAAAATGGCCGCCAGATCAATCAGATGAACGCCTTGATCGATCAATTCGCCGCCGCCCGAAAGCTTGGGATCGGCGCGCCATTCTTTCTCATAACCAATGCGCCCGCCCTGACCGTAGCGGCCGCGCACAAACATAATCGGGCCCAAGGCGCCGCTGCGAAAAATCTCCAGTGCCTTCAATCCAGCCGGATGATAACGGTGATTGTAACCGACGCGCGCCTGAACCTTATGTTGCTGTGCCAGAGCTTGCAGTTCGTCGAGTTCCTGGACGCTGATCGCGCCCGGCTTTTCCACCAGCACATGTTTGCCCGCTCGAACGGCCTGAATGGCGATGGGCGCGAGCGATGAATTCAAAGTCGCGATCATCACCGCATCCACGCTGGCCGAGCCGACGGCTTGCTCGACGGAATCGGTGGCAATGCAACCGGCACTTTGGGCGGCGAGCTTTTTGGCGCGGTCCAAATTCAAATCACAGGCGACTGTGACCGCACCGGGCGGCAGATTGTTGAGCCGTTTCTGCCCGATCAAACCGCAGCCGATCATCGCCACTCGCACGGGACTGTTCACGCTTCACCCCATTTTTTGCCGCGATCTTCGGGGACGATGCGGCGCAGACAGTAGATGTCGGATTTTTCCAGATCACTGCGATGCTCGTGCAGTTTCTGCCATGGATCCCATTGAGCGCTGATGAGCTTCCCGGTGATTCCATTGCTTTCAGGCGAGGCGAGATAAACCGCGAGATTTGCGCCGAAACTGAGCGGCGTGGCTCCGTCCGCTTTCCATTTTTTATTCTTCTCGTAAAAACCCGCGCCGACTTTTTCTGGTCCGGCGGCCAGCACTTCGTCCACGAGCCGTGTCGCAAGCGCGCCGGGAGCAATCGCATTCACATCCACATGAAAGGGGCGCAACTCTTCAGCGAACGTTTCCATGAGCCGCACCACCGCCGCCTTCGAAGCGGCGTAGGAGCTGATGTTGGGCAAAGGATTGGTGGCCCCGCCGCCGGAGATCACAATGATCTTGCCGCGCTGTTTTTGTTTGAAATGCGGAATCAAAGCGCGGCAAGGCAGCAGCACGCCGTAAAGATTGATCTCGATGGCGCGTTGCCATTCGCTGAGCGGCACGGTCTCGGTCGGACCCATGGGCCCGTAAACGCCGGCGTTGGTGACGAGAATGTCGAGCGAACCCAGTTCCGCCAGGGCGAATGCCACGAGTTGGTTGACCTGTTCTTCCGACGATACGTCGCAAGTTTGGGCGAGGATTTTTTGTCCCGGCGCGGCCAGCTTCTGCAACTGTTCACGCGTTGCGGCCAGCGTTTTGGGCTCGCGAGCACAGATGACAACATTGGCGCCTTCACGAACAAAAGCTTCGGCCATGGCTTGACCGAGACCCTGGCTGCCGCCGGTGATCAGAGCGTTGCGTTGGGCAAGTTTCATAATGCGCGACCGACCGAAAGATGCTCCAGTTGCGGCACGTCTTTCAATTCCTTTTCCAAAAAGCGATTGGCATCCACCACGACGCGCTGACGCATTTTGGAAACCGGTTCGGCCCACGCGATCTGCCGGAACTCAGGCCATTCCGTGCAAACCACCGCTGCATCGGCATTCGTCAAAGCGCTCTTGGCATCCGTCGCCAATGAGATGACGGCAAGATCGGCGGGCAATTCCCTAACCACCGGATCGAAGGCGCGAACGGTGGCGCCTGCCCGGAGCAACTGTTGGCAAAGCTCCACGGCCACGCTGCGGCGCAACGTATCGGTGCCTGGTTTGTAAGTGAGGCCAAGCACCGCGATCGTTTTTCCGCGCAACTCTCCTAGTCGCGCCTGCAAACGACGGAACATCCAGCCGCGATGTTGATCGTTGCTCTGCTTGATCGCGGGAATGAGCGCCAGCGTCTCGTGCTTTTCCGCAGCCAGACGCATCAGGGTGACAACATCACGGGCTAAAGTGCCGCCGGCAAACGGACCGCCGGGACCAAGGTAAGCGCGCGGCCCGATGCGCGCTTCGCTCTTCAATCCTAGAGAAACTTCCTTCGCGTCCGCGCCGGTATGTTCGCACATCCGGGCAATCTCGTTGATGAACGTGATGGACAGAGCCAGAAAAGAGTTCAGCGCATGTTTGACCATCTCGGCCGATTCTGTGCGCATGAATAAAACCTGCGACGTGAATGGCGCAAACAGCCTTTCCAGAAGCGGCTTCGATTGGTCGTCACGCACTCCCACGACGACGCGGTCGGCTTTTTCAAACGATTCGATGGCTTTGCCCAGGCGCAAATTTTCCGGTGAGCAGGCGAAGGGAAATTGCGGAAACTCGGCCTCCAGTTTTGCGCAAGTGCCGACCGGGAGTTGAGCCGAAATAAGAACGAGCGCACCCTTGCGCAACTGCGGCAGCGCGCGGCGCAGTTGCGCCAGCACCGATTCCACATCCGATTGATCTTCTTCGTTGACCGGCGTGTCCGCGCAAACCCAAAGCACGTCCGTGTCGGCGCCGGCGACGGCGGGATCGTTCGTGAATGAAAGTTTTCCGGAAGACAATCCGACGGCGATCAACTCATTCAATCCGGGTTCGAAGAGCGGAGCTTTGCCTTGATTCAAAGCCGCAATCGTGGCGGCGTCGAAATCCAGTCCTCGCACCTGAAAGTGTCGCGCGCAACAAGCGGCGGTAACAGATCCGAGATGCCACAAGCCAAGGACGGTGACGTTCATGGGAGAGAAGCGGAAAGCGGGAAAGCGGGAAAGCGGAAACTGCCGCTCAACACACCCTGTGCCTCCAAGATATTAGATTCCATGGTTTTCGTTTCCGCTTTTCGGAAATCACTTCCGTTGCTCATACACCCAGCGGTTTTGTTGCAACCATTCCAGCGTGCGAATGATGCCTTGTTGAATCGTCAACTCCGGCTTCCAACCGGTCGCGCGGATCTTTTTCGTTTCCAGGAAAATGAACGGGTTGTCCCCCACCCAGCCGCGGCTGCCGCCCGCGTATTCGAGCTTCGGCTTGAGTCCCAGAGCTTCGCAGATGTAACCAATGGAATTGTTCACCTGCACGTATTCATCCGTGCCCAGATTGTAAATTTCAACATGGTGTTTGGCCTTCTGCGCCGTGCGCTGGCCCAGCACGTGCAAAATAGCCGAAACGCAATCGGCGATGTAGAGATAGCTTTTACGCTGAGTGCCGTCGCCGAGCACTTTGAGGTGGTCGGGATGCGCCACAAGTTGCTGATAGAAATCGAAGACGTGGCCATGCGTGTAACGTTCGCCCAAGATGGAAACGAATCGGAAGATGTAACCTTCGAACCCGAAACCTTCGCAATACGATTCGATCAGCCCTTCACAGGCGAGTTTCGAGCTGGCATAAAGCGACGTCTGGATCGGAAAGGGCGCGTCCTCGGGCGTGGGAATGATGTCGGCCTCGCCGTAAACACTGCCGGTAGAACTGAACGCGATGGTCTTGATGCCGTTGGCGCGCATTGCTTCCAGCACATTGAACGTGGCGATGGTGTTTTGTTCGAGGTCTTTTCGCGGATGATTCAGCCCAAAGCGCACGTCGGCATTGGCGGCTAGGTGAACGACGGTGTCGCAACCGACCATCGCTGAGGTCAGCGCCGAAAGATCCAGATTATCGCCTCGCAGCAGTTTGAATTTGGGGTGTTGAGTCGCGCGGATCAGGAAATTCTCCTGGCCGGTGCAGAAATTGTCCCAGCCGACAACCTGTTTTCCGGTGGCAAGGAGACGGTCCACGAGATTGCTGCCGATGAATCCGGCGGCGCCGGTTACAAAAACCTTTTCCATGAGGCGCGAAGTTTAGGGAAGCGCTCAGAAGCGAGCCAGCCTTTTTGCATCCTGCGGCAACTGCCGTGGCCGACATGCCAGAAGGACGCAACTTGTCATTGGCTCGGGTCAATTCCGGATTGCGGATAGAGACGACTCCTTTAAACTGCTAGCACAAGTTGGGGGGATTTCCAACGGACAAACCAAAACCTAGCAGCTCTAAAACTATGAAGACTCTTCTCGCACTCATTGCGCTCGCCGCAACGTCTCTCGCCGTCCACGCCACTGGTGTTTATATGCTTGGAGGTCCCATCATCAACCCCGCCAACCAGCACACATACTACTTATTATCTGATTCCACCTGGACGGACGCCGAAGCATATGCTCAGTCGCTTGGTGGTCATCTTGCGACCATCAACAATTCCACGGAACAAAGTTGGGTTTACAACACTTTTTCCACATACGGGAGTGGGGATCGCACCCTTTGGATTGGCTTGAATGACGTCGCCGTGGAAGGGAATTTTGTTTGGACCAGCGGCGAGCCTGTGACCTACACACATTGGTCGATGGGGGAACCGAACAACTTTGCCGGGAACGAAGATTACGGCTTCATTTTTAGGCCATCAGATTCCCGGGCTGGCTTTTGGAATGACGACGACAATATTGGCACAATTGCCAATACCGCATCCACGATTCCAGTAAATGGGGTAGTCGAGGTCGTGCCAGAACCGGGGAGTCTGGCATTGGTTGGCTTCGGTATGTTAGGATTTATATTGTCCAAGAAAATCCAGAAACCAACAACGGTTTCCTCATAAGCCGTTCCCACCTGCACGATTATGAGTGCTTCGACTTCGTGACCTGCTGCTTTCCTGGCGGGCATTACGATGTGTGCCCGCAAAGCGTCAATCTGGAGACTGGGGGTGGGTTCCTCGTGGAGAAACTCGGGTCAATTGCGGATTGCGGGCTGAGGCAGCCTCTTTAAACTCCCGCTACAAGTTGGGGGGATTTCCAACGGACAAACCAAACCTAGCAGCTCTAAAAAACTATGAGGACTCTTCTCGCAATCGCGGTGATCGCCGCCACCTCCGTGACCGCTCACGCGACCGCCATCTATACAATCGGCAGCCCGATCGTTAATCCTGCCAATCAACACACCTATCATCTGCTCTCGGAGTCCAGTTGGACGGATGCGGAAGCTTACGCTCAAACCTTGGGCGGCCATCTGGCGACCATCAATGATGCTGCGGAAAACACGTGGGTTTTTAATACATTCCCTCCACTCACTGGTGACTCGCAAACGGGGCTTTTGTCGCTGTGGATTGGGTATAATGATGCGGCGGTGGAGGGAAACTGGGTCTGGACCAGCGGAGAAACGCCCGGCTTCACCTATTGGCATTCAACGAATCCTGATAACCTTGGTGATGAAGACTATGCCACGATTCGGCCTGCTCCTGCCTCGCCGCCGGCGGGTTCATGGAACGATCTGAATAATGTCGGTGGGGGCGCTGTTGGCCATGTCTACGGTGTCGTTGAGATCGTTCCCGAACCGAGCTCATTCGCATTGATGGGATTGGGTGTGTTCGGATTTCTATTCCGCAAAATCAGTAAGAAATCATAAGCAAGAAGCGAAAGCACTTGAGCCTCAGGCAGCGCTTCGGCGCTGATTTTTGTCCTCTATTCCAGGCATTGGTTTGACGCCCATCAAAGCCCCTGAAATGACGCGCCGAAGTTTGTTGTGGGTGAATTGGTGACGAATAAGGATTATTCACGTTTAACTCCTCCGTGAAATTGCGTATTGGCGTTCCTCATTCGGTCAAGTAACGTCCTCGGAAGATGGTTGCCCAAGGCAATCCTCCGAATCCAAACCAATGTCAGACTAGGGGTATCTAGAGCCTGTACTTAACTTTTTGTAAAAATTGTCTGTACAAAGTATTTACATCCCGGCAATAAGCTGGGGATGAACAAGCAACGAAAGAGCTATCCGAGCGATGTCAGCGATGAAGAATGGGCGTTTTGTGTCAGGTAT
>JBQCEJ010000481.1:0-8476 GCA_051960355.1 Verrucomicrobiota bacterium
TCGACTTCGGCCCGCTCGAAGTCGCCTACGATTACGACCGCATCAAACAATCCATGACGCGATCGGCCATCGAATCGCGCTCGAAAAGCATGTGGCGTTACCGCGAGTTGCTGCCCGTGGCCAAAGATCCCACCGTGGGACTGCAGGTCGGTTTCACGCCGCTCGTGAAAGCCGATCGCCTGGCCAAGCGGCTCGGCATCCGCGACCTCTGGATCAAAAACGACACGGTCAATTACCCGACCCTCTCGTTCAAGGATCGCGTCGTCAGCGTGGCCTTAAGCCGTGCGCGCGAACTCGGTTTCGAGACCGTCGCCTGCGCCTCGACCGGCAATCTGGCCAACTCCGTTGCCGCCAACGCCGCGTCGGCTGGACTCAAGTCTTACGTCTTCATCCCCAGCGATCTGGAAAAGGGCAAGATTCTCAACTCGCTCATCTACGGCGCGAAAGTCATCGGCATCAAAGGCCATTACGACGAGGTGAATCGGCTGTGCGCCGAGATCGCGGGCAAGTTCGGCTGGGCTTTCGTGAACGTGAACATGAGGCCGTATTACGCCGAAGGTTCCAAGAGCATGGCGTATGAAATTGTCGAGCAACTCGGCTGGCAGATTCCGCAGCACACCGTCGTGCCAATGGCTTCCGGCTCGCTGCTGACCAAGATTCAAAAGGGTTACCAGGAATTCGTGAAGCTCGGTCTGGCCAAAGACACTCCGACACATCTGCACGGCGCGCAAGCGACCGGTTGCTCGCCGATTTCAGTGGCGCAGAAATCCGGACTCGATTTCTTCAAGCCGGTGAAGCCCGACACGATTGCCAAGTCGCTCGCGATCGGCACGCCTGCCGATGGCTTTTACGCGCTCAAGGTCATGAAGGAAACCGCCGGCGCAGCGGATGACGTGACCGATGACGAAATCCGCGACGCCATCAAACTGCTCGCGGAGACCGAAGGCATTTTCGCGGAAACGGCTGGCGGCGTGACCGTCGGCGTGGCCAAGAAACTCATTGCGTCCGGCAAAATCCCGGCGAATGATTCCGCCGTGCTCTGCATCACGGGCAACGGCCTCAAGACGCTCGACGCTGTCGACGGCTACTGCGGCAAGCCGCGCGAAATCAAGCCCAGCCTGCGCGAGTTCGAAGCGCTGGTGGCGAATGAAGTCAAACCTGTTAACGCATAAAATTTATGGCAAAAAACGTCCGCATTCCAACTCCGCTCCGCAAACTGACCAACAACGAAGAAGTGGTCGAGGTCCAAGCCGCCACGATCGGCGACGCGATCACTGAACTCCAAAGCCGCTTCCCGGGAATCCAGGAACGGCTCGTCGATGAAAAGGGCGAGGTCCGCCGCTTCGTCAACGTGTACGTCAACGAGGAGGACATTCGTTTCCTGAAAAACCGCGAGACGCCGCTGAAAGACGGCGATGAAATCAGCATCATCCCGGCGATTGCCGGAGGTTAGGAATAGGCGAAACGTATTCTCACTTATCCCTCTCCCATTCTGATGGGAGAGGGCCGGGGTGAGAGTTGTTTAGAGCTCAAAGTTCCGAAATCCAAGTTTCAAGCCCGGAAAGATCATGACCACCAAAGCAAAGCAGTCCAAAGCATTAAAGACCACGCCCAAGACTCCCACCCAGCGCCGGCTCTGGCTCATGTATCCGGCGCGGCTGATCCAAAAGCCGTTGATCTGGGAGATCGGACAGAAATTCAAGGTCGTCACCAATCTCCGCCAGGTCAGCGTCACCGATGACATCGGAATCGTCTGCCTCGAAGTGGACGGTCCGCGCGACGAAGTGAACAATTCGATCAAGTGGCTCGAAAAGCTCGGCGTCAAAGTCGAACCGGTCGAGATCAACGTGATCGAAAGCTAGGCATTTACGATATTCGATTTACGCGTCGCGGAACCACCCACGCCGCATGTAAATCGTAAATCACCAATCGTAAATTCATCGCAGCTCAGGGCATTTCGAAAAACGGAATTGACCTCACGTGTTCTCTGCTCCGCTGCGCAATCCGATGCGGTCTTCCCATCCACACCTTTGGCGCTCCCGGCGAATAGTTCGCGCCGACAAACTTCGCGTCGCGGAACCAGCTCCATGTGTTGGTTAAGAGCGAAATGTTCTGAACCGTCGCATTCACGCGCGCCTGCGGCCAATGCTCGTGCCAGATGCGGAAGAAACCGCGCTTGGCGTCGTGAGCGGTGAATGCGGTGTAGCGTTCCAGAAGAAACTCATCAAGCGATCCTCTCGCGCAAGCCGCAAACGCAGCACTTCGCGGCATTTTCCCGGAATAGCTCAGCTCACCGCAACCGCCCGCATCCACCACGTTGCCGCGAAACGTTTCAGTTTCGTGCTGATGCTCATATCGAATCTTCCCATATCGGTACGGCAATCCAAACGTCTTCGGCCCGAGTTTCACGCTCAAGGGATTCGACAGCCATTCCGCGAGAAAGATGATTCCCGGTTCGCCGCGGTGCCGGACATACGTTCGCACGTTGAGAAACTCGTGGGTCGCAATCGGCTTGAGGAGCCACCCGCCAACTTTCCCGCCAAAGCGGAAGCGCAATCCCCGCAGCGTAAATGCCACCAGGCTCACGTACGCCCTGCCCTCGTGCAGATCGATCGGGAACGGCACCTCACGCTGTAACGCTTCAGGATCAACCTCGAAGTGCAAAAACCACGCCCGATCCCAATCCGCGTAGAACAACGGTTCCGCCGCGCACGAGAGCAGACGTTGTTTCGCATCGGCGTTCATGAAGGCTCATCCGGGTTCACCCACTTCAATTTCTTTTTCGAGCGCCCGCACCGCTTCCTCCATCTTGCGGAAGCGAAACGTGAAGCCGGCGTCTTCCAGCCGTTTCGGAATTACACGACGGCTTTTGATGACCAGCTCCGTTTCCGTTCGCAGCATAAAGGTCCCGATCTCCAGCAACCACAGCGGTGCAGGCAAGCCGATCGGCACGCCACTGACACGTCGGAAGATGCGCATCATCTCTCGGTTCGACAACGGATTCGGAGCGGCGACATTCACGACGCCGCTGAAGTTCTCATGATCAATCAACCATTCAATTGCGCGGCAAAAATCCTCGTGATGAATCCATGAAACGAACTGCCGCCCACTCGCCATTTTCCCACCCAGGCCAAGTCGGGCCAACCGGCGCAGCATGGGGAACACGCTATTGCCAGTCGTCCCGAGAACCATCGCCATTCGGAGAGTAATCTTTCGCGTCAACGGCGTTTCGGCTTCGTTGAATGCGGCTTCCCACGCTTTGGCAACGTCGATCGAGAACTCGTCCTTTGCTTCTGGCGAAGCCCAGATCGCGCCAGCCTCATCCATTGGCATTTCAAATGTGTGACCGTAAATTGTACCGGTGCTGGCATTTATCCAAACCCGAGGCGGTGTTTTGCAACGGCGGATCGCCTCACCCACAGCACGCGTCGAATCGATTCGCGAATCCAGAATCTCCTTCCGATTTCGCGCGTGATAGCGGCAATCCACCGAACGTCCCGCGAGATTGATGACGGCAACTGCACCTTCCAATTCCTCAGCCCACTGACGAACGGTTTTGCCATCCCAAAACACATCGCGAATCGGTCCAGTCTGATGACGCGGCGAGCGCGTTATGACCACGACCGCGTAGTTGCGAGCTGCGAACCACGTCGCCAGCGTCTGCCCGAGAAATCCGCTGCCGCCCGAGAGTATAATTTTGCATCTTTCTGGTTTCATACTGTCGCCTGTTTCAGAGAAGCGCAGAGCAATGCTCCGCGCTCCGCAGTTTTCCGCGGGCGTGCCATTCATGTTCGATCCCACGCATCAACAAGGCACTGTCGAACTCGATCGAGCCTTCCGGAAAACGTTGGGAATCGTTGAAGAAACTCGATTCCACGCGGCTCACCGGAGAGCGGTTCGACGTCCCAGCGAAAGCTCTTCAATTCCAATCCATCGAATTTCCCTCTCGCCGCAGTGACTGAATATCCGAGCGAACCTCGTTCAAAGAATTGCGATGCTTCCGAAAGCGATTTGAAAAGCGATGTCTCCGGCAGTCGGCCAGCAAGTTGTGCGTCAACACGAACCCTCGTTACACCGTCTTCACTGCGCATTTGCAGATGAAATTCACTTTCATCCTCTCGCACGTCGAAGTTCGCCAGTTGGTGAACACCGGGAAAAATTCGGCCACCGACGAAAGCGTTTAACTTCGACGAGGTGTCGCGGCGCGGAATGAAAACGCCTTCACGAAGGACGCCGTCATCCTCCCATTCAACCGCAATTCGATGCGCGGCATTTTCCGAGGTGACGCCAAACGCAGCGGGCGCAAACCTCACGCGCATTTGTTTCAGCCGAATCAAACAGATTCCAGCGATTCCACAGCCGCGAATCACTTTCACTCGGAACGGCGCGGGCAAAATCCGTTGAAGCACTTCAGAAGCGACGCGGAAGTTGACGAGCATCCGACGATCAATCGTTCCGCAGACGACAGGGATTTTCACGCAACTCATCCTTTCCGACGCAGAACCTTTTCGACGGAAGGCAATCGACAGACCTCTCCGTCACAGGTTCGATTCCGCGCAAACCAGCGATACGCGGCGCACAAGAGCGCCGAAACGCCAGGCAACTTCGCAAGCCAGTTAAACGGGCGAAGAGCCGGGATTTTCGCGGCTAGAAAAACCAAGGCGTTCGCTCCACCGATCACCTTTCCGTCCGCGGTGATCACGCGCATTTCCTGGAGCAATTCCGCTTCTGGCAGTCGCAGATATGCCCGGATTTCGGGAGCTTGCAACGGCACCACCGCGAAGCCATTTCGTTCGAGAACGCCCGTAAATCGTCCCGCCCATTTCCGACACACCGGACAATCGCGATCATAACAAACCCGGCCGCCGCATCCTTCACGCTTGTCTGCAATTTCAGTATTCACAGAATTTCACTTTCAAAAAAAAGAGAGTCAAACCAATCCCAGCAACTTTGCCACCTTGTCGCCCAGCTTCACGAATTTCATCACGGTCTGGGTCGGCCAATCCCGCAATTGCATATACCAAGCGGTTGTAGTTTCGAAAAAATCGGCCATCGCTTTCAGCCGTTCTTCGGTGTACTCGCCAGTTTTCTTGTCCTTTTCGGCTTCGGCTATGCACTCACGCAACATTGCGAGAGTGGGGTCTAGTTCGCGCCGTTTGCGTTCGTCGAGCACGATGCGGAACATCTCCCAGGTATCCTTCATTGATTCAAAGTGATCCCGCTTGTCGCCCATCACGTGAACCAGCTTCACGATCCGCCAGCCCTGCAATTCTTTAAGGCTGTTGCTCACATTTGAGCGCGCCACCTTGAGCGTCGAGGCAATGTCCTCGGCGTTCAGCGGTTGTGGCGTGATGTAGAGCAAGGCGTGAATTTGAGCGACCGTCCGGTTGATTCCCCAGCGCGTTCCCATCTCGCCCCAATGGAGGATGAACTTCTGCTCGACTGGCGATAATTCTTTCATTTCTGTTCGGACAGAAAATACAGAAACATCAGCATTCCGTCAAGTTTCATTTTCCGGAATCGGAATTTCCCGCGAAGCACTGCCGATCAAGTTCAGCCGCGGAAATGCTCCGGCCGCGAGCGGATTGATTTCAAATAGCCCGGCTTCGAGCTTTTGCGACCAACTTCGAATCATTTTCAGCACTTCAGCGAGGTCGAGCTCGTCATGGAGCACTGGATATTTAAGCAGGTTTGCTTCCGCCAATTTGAACAGCGCGGCTGAGGGACGCATGCGGTTTTTTTGAAGGTGCACAAACGCGCCGGCGAGTTGAATCAATCCTTTGTAGAAAGCGTAGTTTGGGCCGGTGCGATCCGTCAGCCAGAGTTCTTCCAGGACATCATGCGCCTCGAAGAAAAGCTGGCGATTGAAGCATTCGAAATAGCCAAGATAGTGCGCGTCCAAATCCTGGCCGCGACATCCCTCAATCAAGGCGGCGATCGCACTGCTCTTTTTGCTCATGCGCAAAATTACAGCGGCTGAACACAGAGGAGAAGCGTGAAACGTGGAACTGATAAATGAAAACGTGAATCGTGATCGAGGCTCGATAAGTTTTGACCTAACCACTTTCACGTTTCACTCGTCACGGTTCAATCGCCGCGTTTCACGCCTCCATTTCACTCCTCACGTTGACATCGCCGCTGCCCTGCGACACTCTGGCTGCATGGCAAAACCAGCTTTGGGCCGGGGTCTCGGCGCGCTTCTGGGCGGTGCCCCGGCAGCGGGCAAACCGCCCCAGACCACCCCTGCTCCCGTCACCGCGCCCGCCCCTGTTCCGGCTCCTGCCGTGGATAACCGCGAGCGAGTTCAACGCGTTCCGTTGGACCGCATTCGCCCCTGCTCTTTTCAGCCGCGCAAAGATTTCCCCCAGGAAGCAATTCGTGAACTGGCCGATTCGATCAAGGAACAAGGCATCATCCAACCGCTCATCGTCCGGGAACGCGGCCAGCACTTGGAATTGATCGCCGGAGAACGTCGCTGGCGCGCCGCGCAACTCGTCGGATTGGCTGAAGTGCCGGTGATCTTGCGGGAAGCCGACGATCGCGCGGTCTTGGAACTGGCGCTCATCGAAAATCTGCAACGCGAAAACCTGAACGCGATTGAAGAAGCCCAGGGTTACGCGGAACTGATTAACAAATTTCAACTCACGCAGGAGGAAGTCTCCGTTAAAGTCGGCAAAAGCCGCGCCGTCGTTGCGAACGCACTGCGACTGCTCAAGCTGGCGCCGGTGCTCCAGAACTATCTGCGCGACGGACGGCTCTCGGTCGGACATGCCAAGGTGATCCTCGGATTGCCCGTGGAAAAGCAGCAGCAACTCGCCGCCGAACGCGTGATCAAGGACGGTTTGAACGTCAGGCAGACGGAAGGCCTGATTGCCAAGCTTCAAGCGCGCGGTTCGGATCCGCGCAAGCCGATCACGCCGCTGACTCAGGACGCGCATATTTCCAATCTCGAAAATCGCCTGCGGGAACGCCTCGGAACCAAAGTCGGGCTGCGCTATTTGAAAGGCAAAGGCGCATTGGAAATTTCCTTCTTCAGCGATGATGAACTGGAGCGGATTTTGCAGATTGTCGGTGTTACATTGGATTAACCATGAGTTCAGGAACTGGGATGATTTTGAAAGTAGTCAAATACGGCGAGCCGGTGTTGCGCAAAAAAGGTGCAAAGATCGAGAGCATTAACGCCGAAGTGAAAAAGCTGATCGCGGACATGTTCGAAACCATGTACGCCTACAAAGGCGTTGGTCTCGCGGCGCAGCAAGTCGGTGTGGCGCTGCAACTCACCGTCATCGATGTCCGTGGCGTGACCGACCGACCGTCGTCGCTGGAGTTGAACGGACAGCCCGCCGATGTGGATGATTTCATGCCCTTGGTTTTGATTAATCCGGAATTAAAACCGGTTGGCAATCCGGTCGCCGGGCCCGAGGGCTGTTTGAGTTTTCCCGAGGTCTATGCGGATGTCACGCGGCCTGAAAGCGTGGACGTCAACGCGCTCGATAAAAACGGCAAACCCATCGCCTTCCGTTGCGGCGGCTTGCTCGCCCGCGCGGTGCAGCACGAAACGGATCACCTGAACGGCATTCTTTTCATCGATCGCATGGAGAAGAAGACGAAGGAAGAAATCCGGGACGAGCTGGATTATCTGCAAGCCGAGACGAAGGCCGAATTGCAGGGCCTTAAGAAGAAATAGGTCAATCGTCTCTTCTCTTAGCTTTCCGACAGGCGTTTCTCTGCCTCCTCATTCGACAGGCCATTTCGCGCGCGGCAAACCGCCAGGCCGACCACCGGCGGATACGCCTGATCCGCCTTCATTCGCGGCTCGATGTATTCCACGACTTCAAACAGCAGCCGATTCGCCGCATCGTAATTCAGGTCCGTGAGTTTCTGGATGTAACGCGTTGCCCGATCGATCAGCTTCAGATTGCTGGCCACCACCCAGATCATGTAATTGCCCATCACGCGTCCGAGCCGGACCATCGTGCAGGTGGAAAGCGCGTTCAGCAGCAGCTTCACCCCAACCCGCGTCACGCCGTCCAGCAGGAAATCCGTTTTGGGAACGGGCACACAGACGCATTTCAAATCAAGAGCAAGGGCTGAAAGGGATTCCGCATCGCCGAAGTAAATGAGTCCTGTGTGAGCGCCTGCTCGAATCGCGGCTTCGAGTTGCCGACGATGAAAGCCGTTCGGCGAAAGCAACGACTCCTTTTCATGTTCAGAGACAATTCCAATCGCGCTGTCGCCCGACTTCAACTTGCGATGCGAAAGGCCGTCCAGACCGATCTTGAACCGCATCAATTCCGCACGGCTGATACGGCGAACGATTTCGCTGGTCCGGGTGAATTTTTCCGCATCCACCAACTCACGCGTTTCGCTCTCACTCCATTCCACGCAGGCCGGCGGACGCTTCAGAATCCGCTGCCAGGCGGATGGTGTTTCGGCATCGGGCACGAACAGAAATGCCCACGACTCGGTTGCGGTC
>JBQCEJ010000482.1:0-4630 GCA_051960355.1 Verrucomicrobiota bacterium
ACATCAGGCCGCTCCTCGCGATCCACCTTGATGCTGACAAAGTGTTCGCTCAGGAACGCGCCGACGTCTTCCTTCTCGAACGATTCGCGTTCCATGACGTGGCACCAATGGCAGGTTGAGTAACCGATGCTGAGGAAGATCGGTTTGTTTTCGCGGCGCGCCTTGTCGAAAGCTTCCTCGCCCCAGGCAAACCAATCGACCGGATTGTGCGCGTGCTGGAGCAGGTACGGTGATTTTTCCCGCGCAAGCCGATTGGTGTGCGCGGGCTGATTGGTAGGATCGCTGATTGTCGCCATGGGATTGAAGGCAGCGTAATCCCAAACCGCAGCAACGGCAAACTTGCGCTTGCCTGGACTGCGAATGGTGCAGATGAGCCGCCAGTAAACGTCGGCTCCTTTACTGTCGCGTTAAACTTTCAGGAAGCGAAAAGTCAAATGCCAGCCCCAATTCTTATTCAGGCGATTTCCATAACTCTTGACCGAAATGGGGCGTGTCTGGTTAGCTAAAATTCGTGCGGGTAAAGGAATTAAACCATAAACAACACCACAGCTTATCACATGAAACTCAGAATCGTTGCTCTGCTAGCCATCCCCCTGTTGATTACCGGTTGCGCTTCCATTGTCGATGGCGGGCCTAAAGTCATCAAAGCAAACACCAACCCGGAGGGAGCCAAACTCACTGTTTTCAATAAAGCTGGCAAAGAGGTGGCATCCCAAACCACTCCCGCACAGATTAGCCTGGAGCGTGCGTCTGGATTTGCCGGCGCGGAGAGTTACCGGTTCGTGTTTGAAAAGGAGGGTTACTATCCGTACGAGACGCAGGTAAAATCTACCATCAACGGCTGGTATTTCGGCAACGTTCTGGTGGGAGGGATAATTGGCTGCATGGTCGATATGGGAACGGGCAGTTGCTACACGTTATCGCCGGCCACAATGAGCTTTAATCTAGTAGCATCTGACCCGCCGCTGACCCCGGAAGAACTAAAGGCAGCGGAGTTGCGTGCCAATCCAGTCGCCAAGGTAAAACTGGCCAATAATCCAAGAAAGTATTGAACGGGGTGGTCGGTGATCGTGTTCGCAAGCTAAACCACTGTGCGTCCAACTCGTTTTGAATCAGGGCACGGTTGAATCACCTTCAAAGCTTCGGCCGAATTCTCGGAGAACCGCCGCCTCCAGACTGGCGGCGGCTCTCAAAGTCAGAAGACCCAGACCCTTGAGGTTTTTTCTCGTTTCGGGAAGGTCCCGGTGCGTCGCGCAATGCGAATTGAATTAAGGTGGCACTCTTCCGGCCATGGCGAGCACGCTCACTGGAAATTTTCGGGGCGTTTACCTGTCACGCTTCATGTGTCATTAAACGGACTTTTCCTCGTCACTCCGACGGGGCTGCTGTAGCTTCCGCGAATGTTATCTGCCAAATCGTGGAAGACCGACGCGTTGATGCGTCTGTTCGCGAGCGTGCTTGTCTGTGTGTTGTTCATAGGCACGATTGCGACCTCGCTTCTGCGCTTTTTTTCCGAGCCGCACGCGGCGGATTCATCGTTGTTTCTGGCCGGTACCACGGGCGCGTTTGTTTGTTTTATCGCCGCTATGTTCATGCTTTGCAGAACGTGGCACTTGGAGAACTTCATCCGGAATCTGGCCGTGCTGTTGACTTGTATTTACACCGGTTTTTTTTTGATGTGGCTGGCGACGCATTCTCAGGGTGAAACCGAGGCTTTGCGGGAGAGTTCCACCGCCAAAATCATAATCGCCGTGCTGAGTTTTCAAGGCATGACGCTGATTCTCGTGCACTTCTTCCTGCGCGAACATGGCAGCAGCTGGCGGGAAGCATTCGGGCTGGGGAACCGGCCCGGCCAGGCGCTGCTGTTTGGAATCGCTTTTGGTTTCAGCGCCGTGCCGATCGGCTGGGGTTTGCAAATGTTTTCCGGACTTTTGATGGATCTGTTCCACTTCCAAACCCATGAACAGGAAGCGATCCAGGTATTGCGCAGTTCCGGTAACGTGGCCAACCGCATCGTGCTCGGCATCACCGCGATCGTGCTGGCGCCGATCGCCGAGGAGGTTTTGTTTCGCGGTATTTTATATCCCGCGATCAAATACGCCGGTCATCCCCGGCTCGCGCTCTGGCTTACGGCGCTATTGTTTGGGGCGATTCATGCCAACGCGGCGACCTTCCTGCCGTTGACGGTTTTCGCCATTGCGCTGGTGTGGGTTTATGAAAAGACCGACAACCTGCTTGCGCCCATCGCTGCTCACAGCCTTTTCAACACGGCCAATTTCGTTATGTTGTTCGCCGCCGATACCGTGAGCCGATTGCCTGCGAAATGAATGAGTTTGAACTGATCGCCCGATTGACCCGCTCGTTGCCGACAAATAAATCCGTCGTGATCGGAGCGGGCGACGACTGCGCCGTGCTCGATGTCGGCCTGCCAGATCGCTTGCTGCTGCTCAAAACCGATGCGGTGGTCGAAGGCATTCATTTCAAGCCGGATGCGCCCGCGGAAAAGATTGGCCACAAAGCGCTCGCCCGTTGCTTGAGCGACATTGCGGCCATGGGCGGAACGCCGACCGCAGCGGTGATCACGATTGCCTTGCCGCCCAAGTTTGATCCTGGGTTTGTTGAAGCGATTTATTCCGGGATCAACGCGTTGGCGCGAAAATATGAAGTGGCGATCGTGGGCGGCGAAACGACGACCAATCCGGAGCGCATGTTGATTTCCGTTTCGCTGCTGGGTTTCGTCTCGCGCGGCAAGAGCGTTTTGCGCTCCGGCGCCGAACTGGGCGACGCCATTTTCGTGACCGGCGAACTGGGTGGCTCACTGGCGGGCAGCCATCTGGAATTTGAACCGCGTCTGAACGAGGCGCGCTGGTTGACGGAACATTTTTCCATTCACGCCATGCTGGATCTCAGCGATGGGCTGGCGGGCGACTTGAAACACATCCTGGACGCCAGCCGCGTGGGCGCGGATTTGCTGACAACGGCGATTCCCATCAGCCGCGCCGCCAAGCTGCGGTCGAAATCGGAGTCGCCGGCCAAGCCACCACTGCTGGCCGCGTTGACTGATGGGGAAGATTTCGAGCTGCTCTTCACTGTGGCCAGTCGCGATGCGGTTCGGTTGTTGGATGCGTGGAAGAAACAATTTCCTGACGTGCGCTTGAGCTGCATTGGCAAGATCACCGCGCATGAAGGCATCACGCTGCGCGACAAAAGCAGCGCGCGCCGCCTTAACCTCCATGGCTACGAACATTTCGCATAGCCCCGCTGAAACCGAAGCGCTGGGCGAAGCCTGGGGACGGTCGGCCACGAGCGGATGGGTCATTGCCTTGTCCGGCGATCTGGGCGCGGGCAAGACACAGCTCGTCAAAGGTCTTGCCCGCGGTTTGGGTTACACCGGGCGCGTGCATTCTCCGACGTTTACTTTGGTGAATGTTTATAGCGGCGGACGGCTCACGTTGTTTCACCTGGATTTGTATCGTCTCGAAACACGCGCGCAGATTCTCTCGGCGGGCTTTGAAGAGTACTTGAATCCCGTCGGCGTCACCGTGATCGAGTGGGCCGAACGCTGGTGGGAAGGGAATCTGCCCGCCTCTGGATTTCCCCTCGCAAATGCGCCACGGCACTTGCGCTGGGTTCGAATTGAATCGCTGAATGAAACTGAGCGGCAAATTGTTTATGAAGATTCTGGCGATTGAATTCTCCTCAGCCCAACGCAGCATCGCGGTTTGGAATGGGAGCGGCGCGTCTGAAACGGCCATCGGCGAAGCGATCGAAACCGATCCGCGCAAAACCAACGCGCTCGGGATGGTTGAAGAAGCGTTGCGGAAGGCCGGTTTGGAACGCGAACAGATCGAATGTCTGGCGGTGGGAATCGGTCCCGGATCGTACACCGGAATGCGCGCCGCGATCGCGCTGGCGCAAGGCTGGCAGCTGGCGCGCGAAGTGAAGCTGCTCGGGATCAGCAGCGCGGAAGCGATTGCCGCGCAGGCGCAGAGCAACGGCCTGAGCGGTTCGGTGACGGTCGTGATCGATGCGCAACGGGAAGAATTTTACGTCGCGCGATACGAACTCAGTCAAGGCGCGTGTCGTGAGATGAGTCCGCTGGCGATTTTGCCGCTGTTAGAACTGCGCGAGCGCGAAGCCGCAGGTGAAGTCTTGATCGGACCGGAGATTCAGCGCTGGCTGCCCCGGGCGCAAACAGTTTTCCCCAGTGCCTCGGCGCTGGCGCGATTGGCGGCCAGGCGGACGAATTTCGTTTCTGGAGAAAAGCTGGAACCGATTTACCTGCGCGAAACGACATTCGTCAAAGCGCCGCCGTCCCGGGTGATCTCTTAAGCCGCCAGCCGTCCGATTTGGAAAGACGGATTCAGAGTGAATTTGGCGGCACCCTCCGGCTGCCCCAAGCCTGTACAATATCCTGAGTCCGAATGCGGCTGGCCCATCGGGCCATGGCATGCTCCCGCGATTGCGTGATAGCGCGGATTGCGGGCGGCGGGCTAAATTGTGCCAAGCTTTGATTGAGCTTTGACTGCAAGCCCATCATGAAAACCCAGAGCAATTCTTCCGTTTTGCGATCGTCGGATGCCCCTCGCCTTGTTGCTGCCAAAGCGCCTGGCTTTACCCTGATCGAACT
>JBQCEJ010000483.1:0-5335 GCA_051960355.1 Verrucomicrobiota bacterium
ACATTTGATCTGCGGTTTCAACCATATCTAAATGGCATCAGCAAACAGCGCTGCCCTGAAAGAATTGTTGGGAATCAACATGGTCACGCGGCATTGGGTTGGCCGCGCAGGAGCGGGCTCGCTGCGGACGGCGGAAATTAACCGGCTTCATCTTGAGAACGCCAGAAGAAAAAAATTTCAGGCAGCCGGCGCGAAGATTCGCGTTGGAATTTGAAAAAGTGGAGCTCATTTCGCGGCAACCGCGGGAGCGGGTTGAACCTCGCCAGCAGCCGGCGCGGCTTTCGCAGCAGCGGCCGCTTTGGCTTTCGCGGCGGCATCCGCCTTGGCTTTGGCTTCGGCTTTTGCTTTTTCCGCCGCAATCACCGCATCCGACTCGGCGGCGTCGGTCGGATGAATTTTTCGATAGTGTTCGTTCGATTTCGCGAGCTGATATTTGTTCACCAATAGGCCGCCGAATCGATCACTGTTGCTGAGTTCAAACTCGGTATCCATTTTTATGGATTCGAACGGACACACTTCGACGCAAATCTGACAACTCATGCAGACTGAGATGTCGATGTCGAAGGTTGCCGGATAAAACTGCGGCTGGCCCTTGTAATCAATTCGCTTGTCCTTGCTCTTGACGATGTAAATGCATTTGGGCGGACATTCCTTTTCGCAGATCTGGCAGGCCACGCAGCGCAGACCTTTCTGCGCGTCGTCGCCGTCGAACACGAGGAATGGAAACTGCCGTGTTGCTTCCGGCAACTTCTGGCGCTCTTCCGGATATTGGATGGTCGGCAACCGATCTTCGGAAACGTAGCTCCCGAAGAAGTTTTTGGCCGTGACCGCCATGCCTTTGAGAATTTGTTCGCCTAACATACGAGAAATCGTTTCCGTGGGGCTGTTGCTATTGGAGTTCGTGCCTCACGATGCGTGCTCATCGATCCACCTCGCCCAGCACGATATCCACGCTGCCCAGAATGATCACGATGTCCCCGACATTATGACCGAGACACATGTCTTCGAGCACCGTCAGGTTGATGAAGCTCGGCGGGCGCACTCGATAGCGATACGGATTGGGCGAACCGTCGCTGATCAGATAAAAACCGAGTTCGCCTTTCGGTCCTTCGACTCGGCCATACGCTTCGCCAACTTTGGGCCGAAAACCGCGGAGCTTCGACTTGGGATCCAAGATCGGCCCGGCAGGAATGGACTTGAGCGCCTGCTGCAAAATCTTGATCGACTCGCGCATTTCCAGAACGCGCATCATGTAGCGATCATAAACATCGCCATTGGCCCCGAGAGGCACTTTGAATTCAAAGCGATCGTAAATGCCGTACTTGTCCACCTTGCGCAGATCATAATTGACACCGCTGGCGCGCAGCATCGGGCCGGTAATGCTCGCGTTGATCGCCAGTTCGCGGCTCAACACGCCCACGCCTTGCGTCCGGGCCATGATGATTTCGTTTTCGTTCAGCAGCGCTTCGAACTCATCCAGAAAGTGCGGATAGTCGTCCACGATTTTCTGCGCTCGTTCCAGCCAACCAACTGGCGCATCGCAACGCAGGCCGCCAAAGCGCATGAAATTGCACATCATTCGCGCGCCGCTGATCGCTTCGAACAGATCGAGAATTTTTTCGCGCTCACGAAACGCATACATGAGCGGCGTTCCCATTGCACCCATGTCCTGAAGCAGAAACCCGCAAAGCGAAGCATGATTCTGCAGGCGCGTGAGTTCGGCAAGGATTACGCGCAAATACTCCGCGCGCTCGGGCACTTGCAGGCCAGCGAGTTTTTCAACAGCCAGGCAGTAAGCCCAGTTGTTCGTCATCGAACAGAAATAATCGAGTCGATCGGTGTATGGAATGGACGAAAGATAACTGGTGCCTTCTCCGATCTTCTCGTGATTGCGATGCAGATAGCCGAACACCGGCTTGAGCTTCACGACCCGATCGCCATCGAGCACCACGTCCAGGCGGAAAACGCCGTGCGTGGACGGATGCTGCGGCCCCATGGAAATTTCGAGCAGATCGCCCTCGACTGCGCCCGTGTTGCTGCTCTTCGGAAGCAATGTATAATTCAAAGGCGCGACACCGGGTGCGGAGATGCTTTGAATTGGCGACGCACTCATGATTTCACCTCGGGATAATGCGTCTTCGCACGGTCCAACACTTCATCGTGCGGCGTCGGTTCGTACTCGTAGTCGTCCGGCTCGACATAATCTTTACGCATCGGATGATCCTTGAATTCGTCCCACATTAGAATGCGGCGCAGGTCGGGATGACCGTCGAAGACAATGCCGTAAAGATCGTAAATCTCGCGCTCCTGCAATTCCGCTCCGCGCCAGACCGGCGTGAGCGATGGCAAATGCGTGTCAGTTCGGTTCGGCGTGCGCAAGCGAAGGATCAAGGGGCCGTGCTTCAATTCCATCGAGTAAAGATGGTAAACCGATTCCAGATAACCCGCGCGTTGCGTCTTCCTGACTTCTTCGACTTCCTTTTCCACGCCGTCGACGACGCTCTTGACCTTGATCTTCTCGGTCAACTCGGCATCGAGCCAATCCACGCCCGTCACGTTCGAAGCGTAATCAAAGCGAAGCTCAGGGCTGTCATGGAGGAATTTCGCAACGGCCAAGCCGTTTTCGCGGTCCACAAGCAGCGAGCGTTGCCCGGACGGGCTCTCATTGGGGATGATTTCCAGCCGCGCACCGGGAACTGCGGCTTCGATGCGGGCTTTGATTTGTTCGAGAGTTTCCACGGGATTAAAAAGCTCAAGCGCGAACAAGTTTGGGCGCGTGCCACACCTCGGGATTGTAGGGCGGCTCCAGGTCGTGTTCGCCGAATTCGGGCACTGGAAATTCGCTGGGCGCTTCCGCTTGGAGATGTCGCGGGCGATTGGCTCCGGTGAGTTTCTGCTCATCGATTCTCTGCTGCAAAGTCATGAAAGCGTGCAACAGGGCTTCAGGCCGCGGAGGACAACCGGGAATATGGACATCCACAGGAATAAACCGATCAACGCCTTTGAGCACATTGTAACCTTGCTTGAACGGCCCGCCGGAAATGGCGCAGGCACCCATGGCAATGACGTACTTGGGCTCGGACATCTGGTTGTAGAGCCGCACGACTTGCGGCGCCATTTTTTTGGTGACCGTGCCGGCCACGATCATCAAATCGGCTTGCCGCGGGGACGGACGAAACACTTCCGCGCCAAACCGCGCCAGATCCCAGCGCGACATTGAGGCGGCGATCATTTCGATCGCACAGCACGCCAAGCCAAACCCAAGCGGCCAGATGGAATTTTTGCGGCCCCAATTGTAGAGCTCTTCGAGGGTCGTCACGAACACGCCCTGTTTCTGCAATTCACTTTTTAAAGCTTCATCCATGTTTCAAAGTAGATTGGCGTCAGCAACCCCTCACTTCCAGTTCAACACACCTTTCTGCCAGGCCCAAACCAGACCAATCACCAGCAGGAAAATGAAAACCATCATCGTGACGAACGCGGCAGCGGAGAGCTTGGTGAATGCGACGGCAAAGGGCAGCAGGAAAATTGTTTCCACGTCGAAGATGAGGAAGACAATCGCGTAGAGATAATACTCCGCCTTGAACTGCACCCAAGCATCACCTTTGGATTCCAAGCCGCACTCATAGATCGCGTTCTTGTCGTGGCCCGGTTTGCGCGGGGAAAACTTCTTTGCCCAGATCCACGCTAAAGCAAGGGGCGTCAACGCAAAGCCAACGGCTGCGATCAACAGCAGAAGAATGGGCAAGTAAGGGCTGTCCGCTAACATAAGATTCGATTTTTTCGAACTGCGATCGCACCGTACCAATCAGGCATAGGCGAGTCAAGAGATGGGCAATATTTGTGCAGTGAAGAGCAATTTCGCGCACCCTGAAAGCCCGGTTTAAGGAATGCCTGAACGAGCAACTCCGGACGAATTACTCGGCGCCAGGCCGATGTAAGCCGACGGAATGGGCGATATCCTCGAACTCCTCAGCGCTGACCTGCTCCAGGCGCTTGCCCTTGCCCGCGAGCTTCTCGTTGATTTTGATAACCTTCTCAGTCATGACCTCATGCGTCTCTTCGGACCCGCCGACCAGTGCGAAATTCGGCCCGGTCGTCACCCGCTTATGACCGTCGGAATCGAGACCGATACCGATCATCACCGCTTTTTTTTCGGGCGTTTTCTTTTTGGACTTGGCCATGAGGCAACCTAGGGAGCCATTGCGCGGAGGTCAAGCGGAGGACGCTTCCGCGCGCTCCCGACGGGCGTGGGCGCGAGTTTGTTGCCAGGCGGGTTAATAGTCTTGACCTGTCTCATCGGCGGCTCTTACTGTTTGCCCTCGTTAGGCAAATTCATGTTTGCGCAATTAAAAACCCTGTTTTCCAACGATATTGGGATAGACCTTGGGACCGCCAATTCTCTCGTGTACGTACGTGACCGAGGGATTGTTCTTAGAGAACCATCGGTCGTCGCGATTCAGGCGGGAACCACGAATGTCTTGGCCGTTGGCGATGAAGCCAAACGGATGCTCGGGCGTACGCCCGGCAACATCGTGGCCATTCGTCCGATGAAAGACGGCGTCATCGCAGATTTCGAGATTACCGAAGCGATGCTCCGCCATTTCATCCAAAAGGTTCATCACCGGAAACTCATAGCGCCGCGCGTCGTTGTCGCGGTGCCTTCGGGCATTACCGAAGTGGAAAAAAGGGCCGTCAAAGATTCCGCAACTCATGCCGGAGCTCGTGAAGTTTACCTCATCGAGCAGCCCATGGCCTCGGCCATCGGTGTCGGACTCCCGGTCCATGAGCCAGCGGGTAACATGATCGTGGATATCGGTGGAGGCACTTGCGAAATCGCAATCATCTCTCTCGCCGGTATTGTCTTCAGCCGGAGCCTGCGGGTAGGTGGAGACGAATTCGACGATACGATCATGGCACACATGAAACGTGCCTACAACCTGATGATTGGTGAACGCACAGCGGAAGAAATCAAGATTCGTATTGGCTCAGCCTTTCCGCTGGAGCAGGAATTAACGATGGAAGTCAAAGGCCGCGATCTGAGCGCAGGGCTCCCCAAAACCCTGACCATTCGCTCTGAAGAAATTCGCGAAGCTTTGCAGGAGCCGCTTTCGCAGATCCTCGAATCTGTCCGCATTACCTTGGAACGTTGTCCGCCCGAACTCTCCGCCGATCTGGTGGATCGGGGGATTGTCATGGCGGGTGGTGGCGCGCTGTTGCGCGGCATCGACCGGCTCGTCGCCGAAGAAACCGGATTGCCGGTGCACATCGCTGATGATCCTTTAAGCGCCGTGGCTGAAGGCACGGGCAGGGTTTTGCAGGAACTTCAATTTCT
>JBQCEJ010000484.1:0-2222 GCA_051960355.1 Verrucomicrobiota bacterium
GATGACTCCGACCCTCCCGGCTGAAACATAAGCGCCATAGGACGCGCTTTCCACTCCTTTACTCTTCTACCGGGCTTGTTCAACCAGTGGCGTGTTTGCTGGCTCCGCTGCGCTCCGCAGCAACACACCCTTCTGTGTTAGGCTGCATCAACTTACTCATGCAATGCAACCCCATACTCTCCCTTCCCCATATTTTGGCTCTCCGAACCAACCTGTATCTTAACGTCGTGGAACATAATCAACACCGATTTATCGTCTTTGGCGTTTGGAACAGGCATAAGCGTCGCGGTATCACCGCTGGTAATCTGCGTCTGACCAGTGGGCAGCTTCGCGCTGATCGAAACGCCATAAAGGTTAGTGCCATCGCGCTTCGTAACGTGCAGGTGATAAACATGCGGGCCATCAGGCCATGAAGTCTGCCTGAACGCGGTCAATAGCTGGGCCAGCCGATGACGCTTGCTTCTGCGAACAGCCGCAGAGAAGCAAGCCCGATAGAACAATAACGAGTGAATTTTTCATAAAAGTGTAGCCGCCTAACGACCAATATAGGTCATCCGAAGTTATTCACGGGCTGCAAGCGGGGCTTTGGGAAAGCCCGCGCGGCAGAGGGTGAGTAACTTCGCCGCGAACCGGATGGCCAGCCAGGATCGGATTGATTTTGGGTTTTCATTTCCTTATCGGTTCGGAACAGTTTCCCGCCCCTGCGGGTCAGGTCTGCTAACGACCAGTCGCACCAACGACTGTGAGCTTTATCGACCGGCCCGCCGGGCGGGGCTTGACCCTCTAACGACTACTCAAGAGGGCGTCTCAAACGTATGACGACTCTTCTATATTGGCGTCGCCCGGTCAAGCCTGCGGGAGCTCAAAAAACAACTCACAGGAATAACCATGCACACACCGCATCCCTATGACCTGGTCATCGGCCTGGATCGTTCCGATCGCAAGGCTGATCTCCACCTCATTCACACCGCCTCCGACCAGCGCCAGAGCGTGGTCATCGACACTTCCCCCGAAGCGCTCTGGGAATGGCTGCTCCTCTTGCGGCAGCAACATCCGCAAGCCCGAGTCGGCCTCTGTCTGGAACAACCCGCCGGCCACCTCATCAGCTTCCTGGAAGCCTATGACTGGATCACCCTTCATCCCATTAACCCGATCACCCTCCAGAAGTATCGCGAAGCCTTCGTCACCAGCCGCGCCAAGGACGACACCCGCGATGCTTGCTTCCTGGCTGAACTCCTGTCCCATCATTCGGACAAGCTCCCGGCCTGGGCTCCCGAAGACAGCGCCACCCGCGCCGTGCAACAGCTGGTCTTCCATCGCCGCTCCGTCATCGATGAACGCACCGGGCTCACCAACCGCCTCCAAGGCTTGCTGAAACAGTATTATCCTCAGACTCTGTCACTTTGCGGGGAAGATCTCTGGCGTCCCCTGGCCACGGCCTTCCTGCTGAAATGGCCCAGCCTCTCCGCCGTGAAGAAAGCCAGAACGATCACGCTCCAACAGTTCTATTACCTGCACGGTTCTCGCAGCCATCAACTCATTGAAAAACGTCTGGCGCTGATCGCACATGCCGTTCCGGTCACCGACGCGCCTGCGGTGATCGACAGCTTCGTGCTGCGCATCCAACTGCTCGCCCGCCAACTGCAAGTCGTGCAACAGACCATTGGGGAGTTTGATCACCAGATTGCCCAGGCATACCAGGCCCATCCCGACCGGGTAATCTTTGCCAGCCTGCCCGGAGCCGGACCGGTATTGGGACCGCGACTACTGGCCAGCATGGGTTCCCGGCGGGAACGCTTTGAAGCCGCCGCCAGCCTGCAACACTACACCGGCGTGGCACCGGTGACCAAGCGCAGCGGCGGCAGCTGTCACATTCATCGCCGTTATCTCTGTCCCAAGTTCCATCGCCAGAGTTTTCACGAGTACGCCAAGGAGAGCGTGCTCTGGAGCCGCTGGGCCGCCGCGTATTATCTGCAACAACGTACCAAGGGCTCTCCGCATCACACCGCTGTGCGCGCACTGGCCTTCAAGTGGCAGCGCATCATCTTCCGCTGCTGGCAGGATCGCCGACCCTACGACGAAGCCACCTACGAAACCGCCCTGCGCCACAACGGCAGCAAACTCGTGGCCCTCTTTGATCGCATCGAAGTCGGCAAAAGCCCGTGGAAGAATCCCGCGAAGAAAAATTAAAAAATCTCTTGTCGGATTACCTCAGAGGTGAG
>JBQCEJ010000485.1:0-4035 GCA_051960355.1 Verrucomicrobiota bacterium
CTGGCACTTCCTCTACGTCGCACCGCTGATTTTTCTCGTGTCACTGGCGATTATTGTCGGGGTGAGTCTGGTGACCGAACCGCCCAGCGCTCAAGCGGTGGAGCGTTACGTCTGGAAAAAATCGTTCTTCAGCCAGGAATCAGCGGAACTGGCCGCGCTGCCGTGGTTCAAGAATTATCGCGTGCTCTCAATCGCCCTGCTCATCCTCACGGCCATTTTCGTTTACATCTGGCGTTGACCCGTTCACGCATTTCCAACTTTTCCATGAAACTAGAAAAATATTCCGGCAATCCAATCCTCTCACCGAATCCCAAACAAGCCTGGGAAAGTCTCGTCGTCTGCAACCCCGGTGTCATCTACGATAAGGGAACTTTCTACATGCTTTATCGCTGCGCCGGCAGCGACGCCAGGCACGTCATTCGGTTTGGCCTCGCGAAAAGCAAGGACGGCTTCCGTTTCCAACGCACTTCTACCGAGCCGAATCTTGAACCGAGCCTTGATGGCGAAGACGCCGGTTGCATTGAAGATCCGCGCATTGTGAAGATCGACGGACGCTTTCTCATCACTTACGCCTACCGGCCTTATTTCCCGCGCAAATACTGGCTGCAAGCGGACAACTCCGCTTTCAACCCGCGCGACAAAACGCAGCCCAAAGCCTTCGGCGAAAACCTCACATCCTCCGGCTTGCTGATGACCACCGACTTCAAAAGCTATCGTCGCCTTGGCCGCATTTCGGATCCGACGCTGGATGATCGCGACGTGATTCTGTTTCCGGAAAAGATCAACGGCCAATACGCCCTGCTCCGTCGTCCGATGCAATGGGCCGGCGCGAAATACGGGACAAAGTATCCCGCGATCTGGATTTGCTTTGGCGACGATCCGCTCAAGTGGGGCAAGGATTACCTGCTGGCCAAAGGCAAGTTCCACTGGGAACGCAAGATTGGCGGCTCGACTCCACCGCTGAAACACAAGAAAGGCTGGTTCGTCATTTACCACGCGGTAGATGCTAAAGGCATTTACCACGTCGGCGCACTGATGCTGGATTTGAAAGACCCGCGCAAAGTCATCGCCCGCACGCCCGAGCCAATCATGTCGCCCGAAGCGGATTACGAGTGGAAGGGCCTTTATCCGCATGGTGTCGTTTTCCCGACGGCCAACGTCGTGGTGAACAGCAAGCTGTTCGTCTACTACGGCTGCGCGGACAAGTTCATCGGTGTGGCCACGGCCGACTTCGACCAACTCGTCAACTACGTACTCCAGTTCCCCGCCTGATTTCCCATGAAAAAGTTTTTTACTTTGGCCATTGCCGCCTGCTTGATGTGCGCACTCAATCTACACGCAGAACCGAAAACGGTTACTGTCGATCCGAACGCCATCGTCAGCAAAGACTTCATGGGTTTCGGCGTGCAATGGAGTCCTTATCCGTGGTTCGACATCACCGACTCGGATTGGCAGCGCGTGTTCGATCGGCTTGATTACATGCGCGTGCCGCTGGTCCGAGTAATGACGCGCGCCTACAAGTATTGCGATGGTTTCGATGCCGACGGAAAACCGATCTATCAATGGAACAACAACCGGATGCGCAAGATGTATCAACTGCTCGATTACTGCGAGCGGCGCAACGTCACCGTGATTCTCGGTGAATGGGATGATCCCGCTTCCGACGAAGATCGCGCCGACAAAGCTTCTGACAAGTTGCAGAAATACGACATGGAAGAGACCGACCCGCGCTGGCACAGCATCATTGCCGATCTGCTCGAGCATTTGCTCAACGACAAGAAATACACCTGCATCAAGTATTTCAACCTGATCAATGAGCCCAACGGGAATTGGTCCGGCTGCGCCGATTTCACCAAATGGAAACCGGCCATTGCCGGACTGCACGCGGAATTCAAGAAGCGCGGTCTCGACAAAAAAATCCAGATCACCGGACCGGATGTGACCTGGATGAGGGATTACAACTGGCTCGATCGCGCAGTGCTCGAATGCGCCAATGACCTGGGCGCCTACGACGTTCACGAATACATCGCGCACGAGGATCTCGAATCCGGTTATGCGGAAAAGATTTTCTGGCAGAAACGCGACTTCATCAATCGCTACGATCCAAACGGGCGCAAGAAGCCGTTCTTCATGGGCGAAGTCGGGATGAACCGCCGCGGCCCCGTCGAACCGCAGGGCGGCGAGGACAGCCATCCCAAAGTTTACGAACACATCTACGGCGTGTGGATGACCGATTACAACATCCAGTGCGCCCGCGCCGGCATGCAGGGAACAATCGCGTGGATGCTCGACGACGCCATGCACATCAACAAGGACAAGGACACCAAATGGCCCGACATCCACCAGACGCTTTTCAAGAAGTGGGGTTTCTTCAACAGCCTCGCCGAAGAGATTGGCCATCCTGAGGATGCGAACCTGCGCCCGTGGTATTTCACCTGGTCGCTGATGTCCCGCGGCTTCCCACGCGGTTGCACCATCTTGCCCAGTTCGCCAACAGAGCTTCCCGGCTTGCGCACCCTGGCGGCAAAGATTGGCTCGAAGGATTACACCTTCGCGGTCGTGAACGACTCCGATCAGCCTTGCGAGATCCGACTCAAGATGGACGTGGCGAACTCGCTCGACTTGAAGCAATACAACTATTTCGAAACGGAACGCCTGACCGACGATCTGGGTTATCCCAAAATGAAGCGACTGGTGAAGAGCGCCAATCTCAAAGCCGGACTGCCGCTTGCGTTGCCGAAGCGCAGCGTGATTTTCCTGACGACACTGCCAGATTGATCCTCCAGCGCTGATTTTTTTAAAGTTCCAAACAGTTCGAGCGATGCGCTTGGTTGACGGCTGGCACCCGCGCCATTAGCCTTTCGGGACTACCATGATTGCACCGATCGCGAAAAACAACCCGACCGCAGCGCCCAATTTTCGCGTGAGCGACGAGCGCCTGATTAAAATCACGGCCAGCGCGGCTCACCGTGTCAGCACGTTGCTGCAGAAGCAGGGTCGGCCCAATGGTGTGTTGCGCGTTTCCGTGGTGGGCGGAGGTTGCTCGGGACTGCAATACAAAATGGACCTGCAGGACAATCCGGCGAACCGCGATTTTCTGGTTGAAACGGGTGGCGTTCGCGTCGTGGTGGATCCGAAGAGCGCGTTGTATGTCACCGGCAGCGAACTGGATTACATCGACAGCTTGCAAGGCGGTTTCAAGGTCAAGAATCCAAACGCCGCGACGAGTTGCTCCTGCGGTGAGAGCTTCAGCGCCTGAACTCTCTGTTTCACATCGCGAGTGTCCGTTGAAGTTCACCTCCGGTCAGCTTTATGACAAATCACTTTGCCGCGCTCGACGAACCGCGCCGGCCCTGGCTGGATCCCGACAGCCTTAAACAAAAATTTCTCACCGCTTCGGCAGCTGTCCACCCGGACCGTGTTCATCATCTCGGCGAAGTCGAACGCTCCGCCGCGCAGGAACGCTACGTCGCGTTGAACGCAGCCTACAATTGCCTGCATCAGCCCAAACTGCGGTTGCGCCATTTGCTTGAATTGGAACTGGGCGCGCTTCCTCCGGATATTCAGCAAATCCCCCCCGAGTTGATGGATTTGTCCATGGCCGTTGGCGGTCTTTGCAGAAAAGCGGATCAACTAATCGCCGAGCAAGCCGGCGTGACTTCTCCGCTGCTCAAAGTCCAATATTTTGAACGGAGCCAGGAACAAATGGACGTCTTGAGGCAAATGCAAGACGACTTGACCGGCCGGCGCGATGCGCTTCTGGAACGTTTGAAACTATTGGACGCCACCTGGATTTTCGACGACTCCACTACCGGACGGAGCCAAGTGCTGCGGGATTTGGGATCGCTGTATCGATTACTGGCTTATCTCGATCGCTGGATGGGTCAGCTTCAGGAACGAGTAACTCGCCTCTCCTTTTGAACTGAACCGTTTCGGAACAGTGCTGTTGTATTTTGGGACAGGCGAGATGGGGTTCGATTCAAACCAAGAGAGTCATCCCGCGTAAGGAGTTTGGATATTTGCTGTTGGTATTTC
>JBQCEJ010000486.1:0-3130 GCA_051960355.1 Verrucomicrobiota bacterium
AATCAACGACACCGCCAGCGTGGTGCGGCGATGACGCAAGACGACCTGCAAACTGCGATCATACGAGCCGTGCAACCTCTCGAAAAAACGTTCAAAAACCAGATAAAGCCGGCTATGACGACGCGCATGCTGAGCGCGTACAAACCGGCTGGCCAGCATCGGAGTCAAGGTCAACGACACGAATCCCGAAACCAGCACGGCGACCGCAATCGTCACGGCAAATTCATGCAGCAGACGTCCCAGTATGCCGCTCATGAACAACACAGGAATAAAGACCGCTGCGAGCGACAACGTCATTGAAATGATGGTGAAACCGATTTCTCGCGAGCCGTTCAATGCTGCCTCCATGGGTGACTCGCCCATTTCCATGTGACGAACGATGTTTTCCAGCATCACGATGGCGTCATCCACCACAAACCCGACCGACAACGTCAACGCCATCAAGGAGAGATTGTCCACGCTGTAGCCCAGCAGATACATCACTGCGAACGTGCCGATAATCGACATCGGCAACGCCAGACTGGGAATGACCGTCGCCGAGAGGTTGCGCAGGAAAATGAAAATGACGAGCACGACGAGGCAAACGGTCAGCATCAAAGTGAATTTCACGTCAGCCACCGAATGTCGGATCGACTCGGATCGGTCATAGAGAATGCCGATGTCCACTGACGCGGGCAGCTTGGTGCGGAACTGCGGCAGGAGCTCCTTGATCGCATCCACCACTTGAACGGTATTCGCTCCCGGCTGCCGTTGAACGGCGAGGATGATAGCACGCGTGTCATTGAACCAAGTGGCCTGCTTGTCGTTTTGGACACTGTCGAACACGTTGCCCAAGGCTTCCAACCGGATCGGCTTGCCACCGCGATATGCCACGATCAATGACCGATAATCCTCCGCCTTTGTGAGCTGACCAGTGGCCTGGATGGTGAACGCCTGGTGGCGGCCATCGAGTGTGCCCGTCGGCAGATTCACATTCCCGGACTGAATCGCATTCGCCACTTCGTCAATCCCAACCCCGTAAGCGGCAAGTTTGTTTGGATCCACCTGAACACGCACCGCGTATTGCTGCGAGCCGTAAACGTTTACCTGCGCCACGCCGCTGACCATCGAAATCCTCTGCGCCATCATGGTTTCCGCGTATTCATCCACGGTCGGCAACGGCAGCGTCGGCGATGAGAGCGCGAGATAGAGCACCGGCGAATCCGCGGGATTCACTTTGCTGTAAGTCGGCGGCGAAGGCATTTCCGAAGGCAAGTGCCGTCCTGCCTTGGCAATGGCTGCCTGCACGTCCTGCGCCGCGGCATCAATGTCGCGATCCAGCGTGAACTGAATCGTGATTCGCGTGCTGCCCAAGGCACTGACCGACGACATCGAATCGATCCCTGCAATGGTCGAGAATTGCTTCTCCAGCGGAGTCGCCACGGATGACGCCATCGTGCTGGGACTGGCGCCAGGCAAACTCGCAGAAACCTGGATGGTCGGATAATCGACGCTCGGCAAATCGCTTACCGGCAGGAATCGATAGCTGATAATGCCAAACAACAAAATGCCCGACATCACCAGCGTGGTCATGACCGGACGACGGATGAACAGCTCGGGAATGCTCATGAAACTGGCGCGACGTTGGTGGAAGAACTGTTTCCTTCGAGCACACTCGGCTTTATCTTCGCGCCCGGTGTCAGCCGAAGCTGGCCATCGGTCACCACGGTTTCACCCGGTTTGATGCCATGTTGAATCACGCGCCAACCGTCGCGCATGACTCCAGCCGTCACCGGACGCAGCTCCACTGCAGAATCCGGTTTCACCACAAAGACAAATTCACCGCTTTGGCCGGCCTGCACCGCCTGCGAGGGAACGACAACCGCCTGCACCAGATTGCTCAGGATCAGGCTTGTCCTTACAAACTGGCCCGGCCACAGCACATGATCCGCATTAGCGAATGTGGCTTTCAGCAAAATCGTTCCTGTGTTGGTGTCCACTGTATTGTCGATAAATGTCAGTTCGCCCAATGCCGGATGGTCCGTATCACCCGGTGCGAACGCTTTGACCGGCAGAGTTGTTTCGCGGGATCGATTGCGAATCGCCGGAAGCTCCTGTTCCGGCACGGCAAACGCCACGTAGATCGGGCGCATTTGCGTAATGGTGACCAGCACATCATCGGGCGCCTTCACCACGTTCCCACGCTTCACGTCAACGCTGCCCGTGCGGCCATCGATCGGCGCGCGAATCTGCGTGTAGCCTAGGTTCACCTGAGCGTTCGTGATCGCCGCATTGTCCGCCATCGCCGTGCTTTGAGCGGCTAAATAAGTTGCCTCCGCGCTGTCGTAGTCCTGTTGCGACGCGATCTTGCTTTCAAACAAATTACTGGTGCGTTCAAACTGCAACCGCGCATTGATCATCTGCGCCTCGTCGCGTTTTAAATTCGCTTGCGCCTGGTTCAAGGCGGCTTCCCAGGGGCGCGGATCAAGGCTGAACAAAAGGTCGCCCGCCCTGACCTCCTCGCCTTCCTTGAAATGCACGTCGATGATCGGACCAGTAATCTGCGGGCGAACCGAAACCGTCGAATAAGCCCGCACGGCACCAATCGCTTCAATCTCAACCGACACATCCTGCGTTTTGGCAACGCCCACGACTACCGGAACCGGAGCTTTCTTCGGCTTGGAATCCTTCGAAGAATCGCGCGAGCACGAGGTGACAACCAGAGCCGCACAAAGGCCCAAGACCATTGCTGTCTTTTCGGCCGACAACCAAAAAGCTAAAGATGTTCTTAAATTCATAACTGGACGGATGCGCACTTTGTGACGGCATTACGGCGCCCGGGATTCATTCTGATTTTTGTTTGTCACCGACCGCTCTTTCACTTTCCGAGCTGCCACGGATTCGAGGTTTGAAAGCAACGGCGAACTGGCGCAGGAAATCAATCCACTGCTTCTGAAATTTCGGATCGGACACTTCCAGGCCGGTCGCCATCCGCACCAGTTGCGGATACGCCAGCGGATACGTGGTCAGCGCCATCATCGCGAGGATCAGTTGGCCCGGCGTGAACTCCGCCGCCAGAAGTCCTTTGCTTTGCATCTGGCGAACTCGCTCCAAGGCCACCCCAAACGATTCGGCGCGCCGATCTTCATCG
>JBQCEJ010000487.1:0-4577 GCA_051960355.1 Verrucomicrobiota bacterium
AAGAACATGTGTTCCGTGCGGGTGAGGCCGATGCCGACAGCGCCAAACGCGAGTGCGTTTTGGGTCTGTTCGGGATTGTCGGCATTGGTGCGGACTTGCAGCTTCGTGACCTGGCCGCACCATTTCATCAACTGGAGGAAGTTCTTGAACTTCTCAGTCTTTTGCGCGGCTTTGTCGTTATGCAGCAGACCGGTGATGATTTCAGAAGGCGCGGTCTTGATTTCGCCGCCGTAAACGACGCCGGTGGTGCCGTCGATCGAGAGGAAATCTCCTTCGCTGAACTTCTGGCCTGACGCAGTGATCGTCTTGGCTGCGTAATCAATCTCCAGCGCGCTGGCGCCGCAGATGCAGACTTTGCCCATCTGACGAGCGACCAGAGCGGCATGCGAACTGACGCCGCCTTTCGCGGTCAGAATGCCCTCGGCCGCGATCATACCGCGCAAGTCTTCCGGAGAGGTTTCGTTGCGAACCAGAAGAACCTTCTCGCCTTTTTCGGCGGCAAGCACCGCGCGGTCGGCATTGAGATAAACCTTGCCGGAAGCCGCGCCCGGACCGGCGGGCAAACCGTTGGCGATCGCCTTCGCTTTTTTGACTTCGGCGAGATCAAACACCGGCGCGAGCAAATGGTCGAGCTGGTCGGCCGGATTGCGCAGAATCGCGGTTTCCCAATCGATGAGTTTCTCTTTGACCATGTCCATCGAGAACTTCAACGCGGCCATCGCCGTGCGCTTGCCGTTGCGCGTCTGGAGCATGAACAGCTTGCCTTCCTGAATCGTGAACTCGATGTCCTGAACGTCCTTGAAATGCTTTTCCAGCTTCTTGCGGACATCCAGCAGTTCCGCGTAGGACTTGGGCATTTCGTCTTTGAGCCGCAACACGGGCTCGGGCGTGCGCACGCCGGCAACGACGTCTTCGCCTTGCGCATTGATGAGAAATTCGCCGTAGAATTCATTGGCGCCGTTGGCCGGATTGCGGGTGAAGGCCACGCCGGAACCGGAGGTTTCGCCAGTATTACCGTAAACCATCGCCTGTACGTTCACGGCCGTTCCCCATTCGCTGGGAATGTTGTATTTGCGGCGGTAAACGATCGCGCGATCATTCATCCAGGAACCGAACACCGCACCGGCGGCGCCGCGGAGTTGATCCCACGGATCGTTCGGAAACACGTGGCCCGTGCGTTCCTTGACGAGCGCCTTGAAACGTTTGACCAATTCCTTCTGGTCTTCCGCGGTGAGCTTCGCGTCTTCGATGTCCTCGTGATACTTCTCGTGCTTGAATTCGTGGATCACCACTTCGAACGGTTCGTGATCTTCGCCTTCCTTTTTCTGGACGCCGAGAACGACGTCGCCATACATCTGAATGAACCGGCGATAGCAATCCCAAGCAAAACGTTCGTTATTGGTGGCGCCGACCAGCGCGAGCACAGTCTGGTCGTTCAGGCCGAGGTTCAAAATCGTATCCATCATGCCCGGCATGGAATCGCGAGCGCCGGAGCGAACCGCGACCAGCAGCGGCATGCCTTTGGCGTTGCCAAACTTGCAGCCCATGATTTTTTCCATGTTTGCAATGCCGGCTTCCATCTGGCCCTGGAGTTCCTTCGGATAAGTCTTCTTGTGGGCGTAGAAGTAGGTGCAAACTTCGGTGGTGATGGTGAATCCCGGAGGGACGGGCAGTCCGATGCGGGTCATTTCCGCGAGGTTCGCGCCCTTACCGCCGAGCAGCGCTTTCATTGAGCCGTCGCCATCGGCTTTTTTGTTACCCCACGAGTAAACGTATTTGTGTGCTTTAGCCATAAATTTTCAGAATCCGTGATCCAACTGGTTAATTCCGTCGGAAGAAACTCCGCAGAAACGGGTGCGACTCTAACAAAGGCAGTGGGCCTGTCAACGGACGAGTGGCACGAAAACGGAGCGAAACGGCCCAAAATCAAATTCAAAACGACTTCCCCGCTCAATCGCGCAGCGAACCTTTAACTTCACCGACCGGTTGCCCACAGTCCGCAATCAAATCTTGCTATTCACTTCCCGGGGTTACCGATTGCACGGGAGCCGAATCGGCTTAATCCCTTGACTTCAATGCCGATTCCGTAAGCTAGACGCCATGGCACCGGACGAACTCAAACGGCGCACGGGCGAACTGCGCTGGCACCACTCCATCGATCTCGGACATGGGATCATCACACCCGGCCAGGATAACAGCGCCCGCAAACTCGAACGACTGCAACTTCCGCCATCGTTCGCCGGCAAGAGCGTCTTGGACGTCGGCGCTTGGGACGGATTCTTCTCCTTCGAAGCAGAACGCCGCGGCGCCCGACGCGTGCTGGCAACCGATTCCTACTCTTGGAACGGCTCACACGATTGGGGCGACAAACGCGGATTCGATCTCGCCAAAGCCGCACTGGGTTCCAAGGTTGAAGAGAAAGAAATCGACGTGCTTGATCTCGCGCCAGAAAAAATCGGCACCTTCGACGTTGTGCTCTTTCTCGGCGTTCTTTACCACATGCGCCATCCCCTGCTCTCGCTCGAACGCGTGGCCAGCGTCACCGGCGAAATGCTCATTTTGGAAACCGTGGTGGACATGCTTTCCTGCCGCCGGCCCGCGATGGCGTTTTATCCCTTCAGCGAACTGGGCAAAGACGCAACCAATTGGTGCGGACCGAATCCCGCCGCCGTGATCGGCATGCTGAAAGTGGTCGGATTCAAACGCATCGAAATCGTCTCGGGCCTACGCCCGTTTTACTTCCGACTCGCCAAAGCCATCTGGCTGAAATGCAAGCGCGGCCATCAGTTCTGGAGCATGCTGCGCACGGATCGAATCGTCGTTCACGCCTGGAAGTGATTCCCATCGGGCCATGGTTTAGATTCTGGCAGAAGAGCTAAGGTTTCTGCCCGCGTTTTTGATGGCGCGCTCCAACGACTAGTGGCAGTATGTGCGCAGCGCGGAAACTCTTGGCGGCCGAAACCGCTGAACTGAAACGTCCGCTCAAAAAGGAGGCCAATGAAATCATTCCCAACGCTGGAGCCGTCTGTCACTTCGCTGTTAAATCATTCACTGCAACACGGCTTGCGTCCGGGCCGCCGGTCGGCTTTGGCAATGGTGCTGTTGGGAATCTTCGCCGCCGCAATCGGGACCGATGCGCAACCGACAAAGTCGTCGCCTGCCGCGACAATCCCCACCAATGCGATGATTGACCTGCCAAACGAAGAAGCTGCCTCTGGCCCGCGACCCGATCTGCTGGGCCAAGTTCACGCCAAAGGCGGTGCTCCCCTGCCCGCTTCGGTGTTCATCGCGACCGCCGCCCCGAAAACTGGAACCAGCACGTTCTGTCCCTCTTGTTACGCCGATTGCATCAAACACACCGCGGCCGATATTGCCGGACGCTTCAAAATCGAATCGCTCGATCCACAATTGACCTTCCAGGTTCTCGCCGTCGCCAAAGGTTTTAAACCGAAATATGTTTCCAAAGTCGATCCCGCCAAAGGGCCAATTGCAATTGAGCTGGAAGCGATCGAAGCCGGCGATGCCACACCGAATCGCAGCTTGCGTGGCCGGGTGGTGAATCCAAAAGGCGAACCCATTTCAGGTGCGGTCGTGGAAATGCAGGGAATCGAAACCAAAGACGGCGGCGGCAGTTGGGGTTCGCTCCCCGGGATTGATCCACTGGCAGTGACCGACGAAAACGGAGAATTCCTCATCACCGCTAAAAAGCCATTTGAGATGATGACCGTCCAAGTTACCGCTCGCAGCTTTGCACCGGCAGATTTCAACAAGCTCGCCAGCGGCACGACTCGCCACGAACTGAAGCTCACGGAAGGCGCGACTCTGACCGGCCGCGTTTTGAGCGGCGGAAAACCCTTGAGCGCCGTGTCCGTCGGTGTCTCAGGATTGGATCGCAGCGCAGGGAATTACCGCGGTCATTTTGAAGTCGGCACCGGCACGAATGGCACGTTCGCATTTTTGAATCTCCCGCCGAATGTTGAGTTCTACGTTTATGGGATCATGAACACGATGAATGAACACGGTGCGATTCCGATTCAAACAATCCGCTCCGGCAAAGATGGCGAAGTCACCCGCCTCGGCGATTTAGTGGTTGGGCCGGCAAATCGCCTGGCCGGTCGCCTGGTTCTGGCGGATGGCAAACCGATTCCGCCCAAAACCCGTTTGCTCGTGAGTCGCGAGCAAGCGTGGGATTCCATGCAGTTGACATTGGATGAAGAGGGGCGTTTCGACACGACGGGGATTCCGTCCGAAACCATTTCGCTGAGCGCGCGGGTGAAAGGCTATCGCGTTTCGGCTCAGAACAAGAGCCTTGATCAGCTTAACTTTCGGATGATTGGCCGCGTGGATCGGGATGTTACGAACCTGGTTTACCTGCTAGAAAAAGGCCCTGACCTGGAACCGAATTACAATGTGGGTTCCGCTTATGAATGGCCAGGAGAACGTCCATTGCGCGGTGCCGAAGGAGGAATCGATCATTCGCTCGAATGGGCGGTCTCCGGACGAGTGCTCGACAGCAACACCAAAGAACCGATCGCGCAATTCCAGGTCACATCCGGCCAAACGGATCAGTTTGAACG
>JBQCEJ010000488.1:0-3521 GCA_051960355.1 Verrucomicrobiota bacterium
ATGTTTCCGCTGTCATGACGGCAAACATGCTGCGGTCGCGTCCCAGAAAAAAATTCCCGCCAGCGACTGCACGTCCTGCCACACCATTCTGGCCCAAGGCAGCGGCGCTGAATTGAATCTCCTTTCACCCAACGGACAAACCTTCAAACACCCTGGAGATGAAATCGATGGAGCGTGCAATGACTGCCACAGCGGCGGACTTTAAGACAGGCCCAGACGCGTTGCCTGGCGGAAATGCCCAGGAGATTCCAGCAAAACCGTTCCAGCCTCGCGCCAAACGGCGAGAGGCTTGGAACGGCATGTTGGCGGCCATTCGATCGCTTTCAATACTCGCGATATTTTTGAGCGCCGTGACCGTTTCGTTGGGCGCAGCCGAGGTTTTCAAAAGCGCTGATTGTCTGGACTGTCATCTCGATCCGGCGACAACGCGCAAGGTGGACGGGCAAACGGTTTCGCTGATCTTTCCGACCAATGGATTCAACAAATCGGTTCACGCCAGCCTAGATTGCGTGGATTGCCATGAGGGAATCAAAGAACTCGTGCATGAAAGCAAACTGCCGGCGCCCAACTGCGCGGGTTGTCACGAGAAAGAAGCCAAAGAATACGCCACCAGCATTCACGGTGTGAGTCACACGCTCGGTGCTTCCGGCGCGGCGACATGTTGGGATTGCCATGGCGGACACGAGATCACGCCCGTCAAGCACGCCGACTCGCCGGTGTTCAAGCTGAACCTTCCCCAGACCTGCGCCAAGTGTCACAGCAATCCCGGGCTCACGAAGGAATATCAGATGAAATTCCCCGAGGCTGCCGCGCAGTACGCCGATAGCATTCACGGACGCGCCTTGTTGAAAATGGGGCTCATCGTCGCGCCCTCGTGCAACGATTGTCATGGCGTTCACGATATCAAGCGCGGCGTCGATCGCGATTCGCCCATCAACCATGCGAGCGTCGCCAAGACCTGCGGCAAGTGCCACGTCGGCATTGAGGAAACCTACGACAAGAGCATTCACGGACAGCTGCTGGCCAAGGGTGACAAGCGCGGTCCGGTTTGCACCGATTGTCACACGGCGCATGAAGTCGAAACGCCGAAGAACGGGCATTTCAAAATGGCAAGCGACGCGCGCTGCGGCAAGTGCCACGAAGACCGTCTCGAACACTACCGCGAAACTTATCACGGCAAAGCGATGGCCTTGGGCAAGCCAAACGTCGCGTCGGATGTTGCCGCATGTTACGACTGCCACGGCCATCACGATGTGCTGCCGGCCGCGGATCCGGCGTCGCATCTCTCCAAAACCAACATCCTGGCGACGTGCCAAAAATGTCATCCTGGCGCTTCCGCTGGATTCACCGAATACCGCCCGCACGCCAATCCAATGGATGGAAAAAATTATCCTTTGCTGCACCTGGTTTTCCTGGGCATGACCGGTTTGCTCATCAGTGTGTTCACCTTCTTTGGACTGCACACGATCGTCTGGCTCTTCCGCGCCGTGTATTTGTATCTGCACGATTCGAAGAAGTTCCGCGAAGCCAAGGTCAAGACGCAGACCGACGACGAATGGTTTACGAGGTTCGTGCCGTTCGAGCGCTTCCTGCATTTCCTGGTGGTGTCGAGCTTTCTGCTGCTCGTGATCACTGGGATGCCGCTGAAGTTTTATTATACCGATTGGGCCAAGACATTGTTTGGGATCATCGGCGGTGCGGAGTCGGCGCGGACGCTCCATCGGTTCGGAGCGATCGTGACCTTCATTTACTTCGGTCTGCACGTGGCTTCGCTGATCGGGAAATCGTGGAAGGGCAAAAAGCAATTGCGCAATCCCGAGACCGGACGAGTGGAAATCAGGCGCTTGTGGGGCGTGCTGTTCGGTCCCGACTCGATGGTGCCGACATGGAAGGACTGGACGGATTTCGTCGCGCACAACAAATGGTTTTTCGGCAAAGGTCCCAAGCCCGAGTTTGACCGCTGGACGTATTGGGAAAAGTTCGATTACTTCGCGGTGTTCTGGGGCGTGCTGATCATCGGTTCATCGGGCCTGGTGATGTGGTTCCCGACCTTCTTCACCAAGTTCCTGCCGGGTTGGATTCTCAACATCGCCCTGGTCATTCATTCAGACGAAGCCTTGCTGGCGGCGGGCTTCATCTTCTCGATCCATTTCTTCAACACGCATTTCCGTATCGAGAAATTCCCGATGGACACCGTGATTTTTTCGGGCCGCATTTCAAAAGCCGAAATGCTGCATGAACGCCGTCGTTGGTACGATCGGCTGGTCGCGGCGGGCAAGCTGGATCAGCATCGCGTCAAAGACGAATGGGAGAGCTGGAAGAGCATTGCGCGTTCGTTCGGCTATTTCTTCTTCGGCCTCGGAGTGATTCTGCTGGGATTGATCATCTACGCGATGGTGTCGCGGCTGGCGCATTAACAGCTCGTCTTCCATTCAGCAGCGCTGACCCACGTCAGCGCTGCTGTTCTGTATGGGGTCATCCGCAAAATCGGCAAAGCAATAACCAAGCGATGTGAAGCGCTGGGAGCTGTCGGCTGCAATCGTGCCTGTCATGGGTGGACGAACCATGCTCCCGATCTCGCTTGCATTGCTCACGCTGTTGATCACCGTCGCTGGAACCGCGGCCGCGCCGCCGTTGAAAGACAGCTTCTGTCTCGATTGTCATTCCGACAAGACGCTGACCAAAACCGCGCCGAACGGAAAAGAGATTTCCGTGTTCGTGGACCCGGCCAAACTCGCCTCATCCGTTCATGCCACAAACTCCTGCGCAAGTTGCCATTCGGACATCACCGCCAAACATCCGGATGACAATCAGCCGGTGCAGCTGGTGAACTGCGCGACTTGCCACGAACGACAGACGCTGAGCTATGGCGCGAGTGTGCACGGCGTGGCGTTGAAAGCCGGAGATGCAGGCGCGGCGACCTGTCAGGATTGCCACGATTCGCATGAAGTTCTGCCGCCGACTTCTCCCACGTCTCCGTTGTATTTCAAACGCCAGGCCGCGACGTGTGGAGTTTGTCACGATCAGGAAGCACGCGACGTCGCGGCCAGCGTTCACGGCAAAGCCACCGCCGCCGGCAAGCGCGATGCGCCGACCTGCACCGACTGCCATTTCGAGCACAAGATCATGGCGCTGAAGAACGCGTCCAACCTGGAAATTTCTCAAGAGGTGTGCAGCAAATGCCACGCGTCGGAGCGCATGAACACGAAATTCAATCTCCCGCGCGATCGCGTGAAAACGTTCTTTGAAAGCTATCATGGACTGGCAGTGCAGTATGGCTCGACGCTCGCGGCCAATTGCGGCAGTTGTCATGGCTACCACAAAATTTTGCCCTCCACCGATGCGAACTCGACGATCAACCAGGCGCATCTGGTGGAGACGTGCGGAAAGTGTCATCCGGGCGCGAACGAAAAATTTGCGTTTGGGAAAATTCATGTCGATGCGGCTTCCGCCAGCTCGGGCAATGGTGGCGATGGCCTTGGAGGAATCATCAGCTGGTGGGTGCGTCGGATTTATTTGAT
>JBQCEJ010000489.1:0-5109 GCA_051960355.1 Verrucomicrobiota bacterium
GGCGGCGTAATTGGCCTGGCCGGCATTGCCAATCAAGCCGATCACCGACGCCACATTGATAATTCGACCGGAACGCTGCTTGGCGAACGAGCGCGCCAGCGCTTTGGTGAAGAGGAAGGCGCCTTTTAAATTCGTGTTGAGCACCGTATCCCAATCCGCATCGCTCATGCGCATGATCAAACCATCACGAGTGACGCCGGCATTGTTCACCAGCACATCGACTTTACCGCACTCGGCCAGAATCTTTTCCGCGGCACCGGCAACGGCAGCCGCATCGGAAACATCCACCGCGATCGCCCAGGCTTTGCGGCCCAGCGCCCGGATTTCGCCCGCGACCTTCTCAGAATTCTCCTGGGTGCGCGAAACGCAGACGACATCCGCGCCTTCCGCGGCGAATTTCAAGGCAATCGCGCGACCGATGCCCCGGCCGGCGCCGGTGACGACTGCGATTTGATTGGCAAGTTGGCTCATGCGGCTGATGTGATACGTGAAGAGCGAAAGGTGATCAAGCTCCCAAAGCTTTCACGGTCGTTTCCAGGCTGGCGGCATCCGCGACGGTGAGCCTTTGCGCCGTCTTGTCGATTCGGTTCATGAAGCCGCTCAACGCCGTGCCGGGCCCGAGTTCAATAAAACGCGTGAAACCTTGCGCCAGCAGAGCGCGCATCGATTCCTCCCAGCGCACCGATGACGTGACCTGTTCCACCATGCGGGTGATAATTTCGGTCTCGTTGGTGTGCGGTTGGGCGGTGACGTTTGAAATGACTGGAACAGCGGGCGCGGCGAGATTCACCTTGGCCAGTTCCGCCTGAAGCTTGGGTTGCGCGCTGGCCATGAGCGGCGAATGATACGCGCCAGCCACGGGCAATGGTAATGCGCGCTTGGCGCCTTTCGCTTTGGCAAGGTCGCAGGCTTTCGCGATCTTCTCCGCTTCGCCGGAAATGACGAGTTGACCGGGACAATTCAAATTGGCCAGCACAACGCCGGCTTCCGCGCAGACTTCGCGGGTCGGCGCCTCGTCCAGACCGATGATTGCCGCCATGCCGCCTTGGGTGACGTCGCAGGCTTCCTGCATGAAACGACCGCGCTGGCGAACCACCCGCAAGCCATCCTCGAAATTCATCGCTCCAGCAGCAGTCAGGGCAGTGAATTCGCCCAGCGACAAACCGGCCGTGGCGTGGAAGCTCAGCGTCGGGACACGTTCTCGGAGCAATTGAAAGGCAACCCAGCTCACCAGAAAAATGGCCGGTTGAGCATTCTCGGTTTTGGTCAGTTCGGCTTCCGGGCCGTTGAAACAAATTGAAGCGAGATCGTAACCAACGGCGGCATTGGCGCGATCGAACCAGGCTTTGGCGGAGGGAAATTGTTCCGCGAGATCTTTGCCCATTCCGACAACCTGCGCGCCTTGTCCGGCGAACAACAATGCTGTTTTGCTCATAAGCCGGAGACTAAACACGAATCCGGCGGCCAGCGAAAGCAGAGATTTTGGAGAGCCGTGGACGGCGGCGTGCGCAAGTCGGCGGGCGAATTGGCGGACTCAGGCGTTGATCGCGGCTTTCCCGTTCGAGTCGCGTTGTTCCATGATCCGCCGCAAAGTGTCGCGGAGTTCTTCGAGGCGGGGAGGTTTGCTTAAAACTCCATCCACTTGCGCGGGCCTGTCGCCTTCTTCTTTCATGAAAGCGCCCCAGCCGGTGAGCATGATGATGGGCGTGCTGGGCGATTCCTGCTTCAACACTTTCGCGACCTGGCGGCCATCAAAATACGGCATGCCTAAGTCGGTAATCACCAGGTCAAAGGATTCACTGCGTCGGGCGGCCTTGCGAAAGAGTTCGATGCCGGTCGGGCCGTTGTCCGCCACCTCGACCTTGTGTCCGTCGCGTTCCAGCAAATCCTTGAGCAGTTCCCGCAAGAGCGGTTCGTCGTCGATGCACAACATGCGGAGCGGTTTGATGGCGGGCTCGTTGTCGGGGGAGACGGCGCTGTTCCCGGCAATTTTGCGCACCGGAAAGATCAGCCGGAAGGTGGTGCCTTTGCCCAACTCGCTTTCGATTTCGATTTTGCCTTCGTGCCGTTCGACCACGCCATAAACCATGGCCAGGCCCAGGCCGGTGCCGCGCTGACCTTTGGTGGAAAAGAACGGTTCGAGGCATTGCTTGCGGGTTTGTTCGCTCATGCCGATGCCGGTATCGCTCACTTCGAGAACGACGTCGGCTGGCGAATTCTGGTTGTGCGCGGCGAACTTGCGCGTGGCGAGGCGCGTGCGGATCAAAATGGTTCCGCCGTTGGGCGTGGCGTCCACAGCGTTGATGATCAAATTCGTCAAGGCTTCACGTATTTCGCTTTCGATCCCGGGGAAGTCCGGGAGGTGCGGATCCAAATCTGTCCGGATATCGACCGTGATGCCGCGGCCCTGGGGAATGTCGCGCCAACGCGGGCGGGTCATGTCGATGACCTGTTGGGCCACCGCGTTCAGTTTCAGCGGCAGGAGCGCTTCGCCTTGTTCGCGGTGGCGATAAAACTCACGCAGCCCGGCGACAATATGGGCAATGTCCTCGCCGGCGGTCTTGATGTAGAGCAGGTATTTTTTTCCGTTCGGCGTCAGCGCGGTTTCACTGTGTGCCAGCAGATCCGCGAAGCCGACGATCGGGGAGAGCGCGTTGTTGATGTCGTGAGCGATGCCGCTGGCCATTTGTCCCAGCGCTTTGAGCCGCTCCTGTTGCATGACGGTTTGTTGCGTCAGCCGCAGTTCGTCGTAGGCTTTTTGCAAGTCGTTGTACAATTGCGCCTGATGGAGCGCCAATGCCACATGCGCGCTCAAGCCGCGAATGAACTCACGTTCCGCCGCGCTGAAGGCATTCGCCGGGCGGCGGATGAGCACGAGCAGACCGAACACTTCGTTCTCGACGACCAGCGGCGCGGCAATCATCGAAAGGAAGCCCGCCTCCGCCATCTTGCTGGAGATGGTAGATTTGGAATCGCGACCGTCCGGCAGGTAAACCATTTCGCCTTCGAGGCACGGATGGAATGGCGTTTCTGTCAGAGGAATGGTTGATGGGATTTGCAGTTTATCGGCGATCGGGCGGCTTTTGGGACCGCGCACCATGACTTCGAGCGTGGTGCTCTCTGGATTGAAAAAATACGCGCTGCCGCAATCCATCGGCAGATGTTCTTCGAGTTGCTGGAGCACCACCAGCAGCATGCTCTCGAAATCCTGACGGGCGGCGACGGCGTAGGTGATTTGATTGAGCAGGCTGATGCGCGTGAATTGTTGCTGGAGCGCGGTCTCGGCGCTTTCGCGCTCGATGATTTCCTCCTGCAATTCGCGGGTGCGTTCCTGCACGCGCACTTCCAAGTCGGTCTGGGCGGCTTGCAGTTCGGCGTCGCGCTGTTGAATCTGGCCGAGCATTTCGTTGAAGCCGTCAATGAGCTGGCCGAGTTCGTCTTCGGCCTGCTTCTTCGCGCGCAGCGAATAATTCTTTTCTCCCGAAACCATTTTAGCCGTTTGGACGAGATGAAGAATCGGCCGGGTGACGATGCGCTGGAGCCAGGACGAGAGGATGAATGAGACGGCCGAGCACAACACGAACAGCGCGGTGACGATCAGCCCGCACAGCTGCAAGCGCGTCTGCCGTTCCTTCAGATCGGATTTGAGGTAAATGGTGCCGAGGACTTCACCGTTCAGTTGAATGCGTTTGAAAAGAATGACGAAGTTCGGCTCGAACCGGCAGACGTTCGGCTCGGGATTGGCTGGGACGGAGGTTAAACCGCTCCGTTCCGGATAGACCGCGAAGACCTGGCCACGGCTGTCGTAAAGAGCTGCGGCGATGATGTGCTTCTTGGCGGCCAGCCCATTCAGGATTTCGGTCGCATTCTTGTTGTCCTCGAATGTCAAAGCCCCGGTGCTTTGCGAGCCGGTGATTTCCGCCAATGTGGAAAGATCCTGCCGCGTGGAAGTCTTGAAGACTGCCAGTTCATAGACGACGAACCCGGCAGAGGCCAATAATAACGCCACGGTGCTGATCCCCGTGATGATCAGCGTCAGCTTGCGTTTGATGGAAAGAGTGCGCACGGTTAGTCGGAAGAGTTTTTCACCCAGGTGGCCAGGCTTAATAGTTTTGAGCTGATTTTCAATCCAGCTTTCTTGGCGGCGACGTTGTTGATTTCGAAGCGGACCTTGTTGTCCTGGATGAGGAAATTGATCATGCCTCCGGACTGGAGAAAGTGATCGGTTTCACTGACGGTCAGGATGCTGGCGCCATGAACGACTTTGAGGATTTCCTCCGTTCGCTTTTTTTCCGAGGCGGCGATGAACAACACATGGCAGTTCCGCCAGTTGGCTGAGGAGTTGGCCATGCGCAGTTCGAGCGGATGGCCGTTGATGCTTTTCGTTTTGATGATGCGTTCGAGATCGCCGGCAAAGGGATTTTCGCCCGCCACGCCGATGATCAGCGGCGCATTCAGAGCCGGAAACGCGTTGGCCGGCCATTCGACAAATTTGACGAAATGAAAGAGGAACGCGGCCTTGAGCTGGTATTCCGAGGGAACGGTTTCCTGCGCGTTCATCGCCAGGCGACTGGGCGAGAGCAGGAACATCACGCTGAGAATCAGATTTGCGAGGCGCTTGAGATTCATGCGCATTTGCGCAGGGCGTCCGCACGACCGATGGCCGCGCATTCACACAAGCAATTGAGTTCAGCAGCGCCTAGAAGTGCCATGTCAGTTTCCCATAGAAGCTGCGCGGCACTTGGGTCGCCTGCGTTTGGATCGTGGTGGGATGGAACTCCGCGTGGCGGGGTTCCAATAAATCCTGCCCCACAAGTGCCAGTTCGAGATTCTTGGTTGGACGCCAGCCGAGTCGCACATCCAGAGTCACGTAGCTGTCGATCTGAAACGAAGGCAGCCGGTCCACGTAACGCAGCGTGCCGTCCAGGGAAAGATTGTGCGGCAGGTCCAGGCTCGAACGTAAGGAACATTGTTGTTCCGGGCTCTGGCCTTCCACCATCGACGCGGTCACGGTATCGGTGCTGCCGGGACGGGTGCGAAGCTGCATTTCCAAAAACGTGTAGGCTGGTTGCAGCCGCCACCAAGGGGTGACATCCCACGTGGCAGAGG
>JBQCEJ010000490.1:0-10107 GCA_051960355.1 Verrucomicrobiota bacterium
CGGGCCCGCCGGCGTTCCGAATCGCTTTTGACTTCGCCAGCATTTCCATTGATTCTCCTGCGATGAATCCCCAAGCCGCGCTGGCAGTCGTTCTTCGACTGGTCCTCATTCTCGCCAGCCTAAATCTCGCATCTGAACTTAACGCCGCTGAACCACGCACCGCGACCTCGTCAGGACGTTTGCTCGTGGCTAACAAGGGCGATCACACGTTGTCGATCGTGGATCCGGTTGCGGGCCGCGTGATCGCCGCGACTGCCGAAGATGGTATCACGGGCCATGAAGTTGCGGCCTCGCCGGATGGACGGCGCGCGTTCGTCCCGATCTACGGAAATGCCGGCGTGGGCCGCCCAGGCACAGACGGCAGTTTGCTGCGCGTGATCGATCTGGAGAAGCATGAGTTGTCCGGCACCGTCGATTTCGGCCGAGGCGTGCGTCCGCATTGCGCGGTGATAGGGCCGAAGAACGGTTTGCTTTACGTGACGACTGAAATCGAGAATTCAGTGACGATCATTGATCCGCGTGCGTTGAAAATTGTAGGAACCATTCCGACCGGCCAACCCGAGTCGCACATGCTGGCCATTAGCCGCGACGGTCGGCGCGGCTACACCGCCAACGTGGGTCCAGGCACCGTTTCCGTTTTAGATCTCGAAGCAAAAAAATTATTAACCGTGATTCCAATCTCGCGCAGTACACAACGCATCGCGCTGTCGGTCGATGATCGCTGGGCGTTCACCGCTGACCAAACCCATCCGCAACTTGCCGTGATCGACACGGCAACCAACGGCATCCGAAGCTGGATTGCGTTGCCGGGCACCGCGTACGGCACCGCGCCGACTCCCGACGGGCGCTGGCTGATCGTGGCGCTGGATCGAATCAACCAGATCGGCGTGATTGATCTGAGCCGGATGAAACTGGTGCGAACCCTGGATGTTCCCCGCTCGCCGCAGGAGGTGCTGATCCAACCCGACGGCGCCAAGGCTTATGTTTCGTGCAGCGCTAGCCGGCAGGTCGCGATGATCGATCTGAAAAACTGGACGGTTGAAAAATTGATCACGACGGGCGCCGGCGCGGACGGTCTGGCGTGGGCTGCGAAAGCCGATTGATCAGTCCGCGTGCTCGTCCGTCACCAATGGCGGGGTTCCGCGGCGCAACGCGGATTCCAGCGCACGCAGATCCTTGGGCAAGGCAGCGACCCAGCTCATGCGATTGCCGGGTTTGTCCGGATGTTCGAGGCTCAAAATTTCGGCATGCAGCGCCTGACGCGGAAAATCGATCGCCGTTTTGCTCTGGTCCAATCCGCGGCAGGCGGGATTGTAAGTGCGATCGCCAATCAAAGGGAGCCCGGCGTTTGCGGCTTGAACGCGGATCTGATGTTTCCGTCCGGTTTCCAGACGCAGCCGCAATTTGGTGACAAAGCCCTTTCCGTCGGCCAGAGGATATTCGGCGATGACTTCGAAATGCGTGATCGCTTCCTGAGCTTCCGAACCGGCTTTGCTGATCTGTCCTTCGGATAAAATCTGCTGGCGCAATTCGCCGGGAGCCAGTTGGACCCAGTTGCGCCAGGTGCCGCTGCGCTCTTTGGACTGCCCTTCCACAAAGGCCACATACTCGCGCTTCATGGTGTGAACCCTCAGTTGCTCAATCAGATGATGACGCGCATCGGGATTGGTGGCCATGCAGAAAACGCCGCTGGTGTATTGATCGAGCCGATGAACCGGCAGCGGTTCAAGACGGCGATACGCGGGCGGCATGGATTTGACAGCCACAGTGCGGTCCTGGGCTTTCAATTTTCCAACGAGGAAATCGGCCAGAATGCTGAGTGCGGAAAGCTCGCAGTTGGGCGCGGGCACGGAGATAAGCCCCGGGCCTTTGTTGACGATGGCCAGCGCGGAATCGAGATACAACAGTGAAACGCGCGGATGAATCTGCCACCCGGCGCCGCAGTCGAGCGTGGTCGCATGCCGTTCGCCCAGTTGCAAGGCAGCGCCCGGGTCCGCGAGAACATGATGCGGCTTGCGAATCACCACCCCGTTGACACTGACCCGGCCGGCCGCAATCCACTGTTTGGCGCGGCTCTTGGGTGTATCAGGATGTTGACGCAGCAGCCAGTCCAACAAGGTGCTGGGTTTGGCTTTGATGGCATTTGAGTCCGACGACATAGAGCGAGGCAACTTGGCACGCCGATCCAGGACAAGCGAGTCGGAACTTCCGCCGTGCTCTTTACCGGGTGCATCCTGACACTGCCCCGGTTCACATTGCAGGAGGAGCGCGGCGTTTACGCCGCTTCAACGTGCGCAAACCCGCAGGGCAATGATTTCACACAATCAGAATGCACATTGAAGCGACCTGAAGGTCGCCCTCCGGGGGCAGTGTCAGGATGCCCCCCTCTTTACCGACGAAATCTCTGGCGCGAAGAGTCGCCCTCAGCGCATTGCGGCGAAGAATTTTCAGAGTGCACAAAATGGCGCAGGAGATTCGTTTCGTCGGATGGAGGCGACTTCCCCTCGAAGAGCAGTCCAGCCCGTGTTTATGCGTGAATTGAAACCGGAACGCGTGGTGTTTGGAAAGGGATCACCTGCCCATGGTCATGGCATGCTGGCTGCAATAGAGGGTTCCGTTAGCTGAAACTGAACACTGAAACGAAACTATGAAAAACTCATTAGACCTGATGGCTGAAAGCATCCGCACCGAGCAGCATCCGTTTCGCGCGGCGGCTAATCGCACCCACAAACCCCAGAAGCATCGTTACGAACGGCGCAAAGTGAAAGAATGCATTCGCCTCGTTGACTGGATGGCGACCTGAGACGGGCATGGCGGACCTTCAGCCGATCCACTCTTGAATTCAAAATGGCGATCGTTCCTGGACGATCGCCATTCATGGCGAAAACCGTCGTACGGCGGAATGCGGGTCATGGTCAACGCGCGCAGTTTGGAATTGTGGTTTATCGACTTCATTCACAGCGAACCTCCATTTTTCCCGAGATTTTCCAGCCATCGTTTCCCTTCCAGAATTGGTTTGCCGAAGGGTTGACCGGCACGCAAGATTCGCGGCGAGATGTCAGCAGGACCGGTGATCGAAACAGAAGGCTTGTCCAAGGTTTATGGACAGCAACGCGCTTTGGACGGCGTGAACCTGCGAGTCGCTCCCGGTGCGATCGGGCTTCTGGGACCCAACGGCGCCGGCAAGAGCACGTTCATGAAATGTCTGCTCCAGCTCCAACCAATCACCTCCGGCTCGGCGCGTTTGCTCGGTCGCGAAGTCGGTCGCGAAGGCCGCGAAATCCGCAAACGCGTCGGCTACACTCCGGAACAGGATTGCCACATTCCCGGCATGGTCGGTTGCGAATATGTCACGTATTGCGCCGAGCTGTGCGGTCTGCCGTTTGAAGCCGCCCGGCAACGCGCGCACGAGATGCTCGATTTCGTCGTCATGGGCCAGGAACGTTATCGCAAGATCGATACCTACTCGACCGGCATGAAGCAGCGGCTCAAGCTGGCCCAGGCGATCGTGCATGATCCCGAGATCGTATTCCTCGATGAACCGACGAACGGTCTGGATCCCAAAGGTCAGGCGCAGATTCTTGAACTGGTCCAGAGCCTTTGGAAAACATACGGCATTACCGTCGTCCTCTCGTCCCATCTGCTGCAGGACGTGGATCGCATCTGCGAACAAATCATCATCATCGCGCGCGGCCGGGTGCTCGTGCACGATACGTTGGAAAATCTGAAGGCGCGCAAACGCGGTTCGGCCGAAGTGGTGGTCGCCGGTCGCCACGGCGAACTGCACGCCGCCTGCACACGCCGGCAATGGTCCTGCGAAGTTCTGCCCAACGGCCATGTGAAGGTCGATCATCGCTGCGAGACCTTGAACCCCCTGCTCCATCTCCTGCACGAACTCAAACTGCCGCCGCTCGAAATCATTCCCAGCCCGAACGCGCTGGAAGAAACTTTCGTGCAAGCTCTGGAAATCTCCCATGCCACTCCATGATATCAGTTACCAGCATTGGGATGGCGTGCATCTGGGGCTCTGGCGGCGGCGCCTAACGATTGCGCGCAACGGCGTGACAGCCTGCCTGCGAAACAAATGGCTGCGGCACGTCGTGGTTTTGTGCTGGAGCGCCGCCCTGGGAATGACCGCCCTGCTGTTCATGGTGGGCCAACTTCTGGTCGCCGACAGCATCGTCGTGCAATGGGTGGCTCACTTCAACCCGGGCCTGCAGATGTTCGCGCGCACTTTGACCACGTGGCTGGAGCTGCATCCAGAGATTTCAGTGCGCACGACTCAAAACGTGATGTTCTATTACTTTTGCACCTATCTGTTGCGCGCGAGCATCTTCGTTTTGGGAATGGCAATTCCCCTCTTGATCACCCGCGATCTGACCAGCAACGCCATTGTCGTTTATTCCTCCAAAGCCGTGAGTCGCGGGGATTATCTGCTGGGCAAATTTGCCACTGCGTTGGGTCTGATGATATTGACCTGGCTCGGACCGGTTTGCGCGGCGTGGCTTCTCGGGAATCTGCTCACGCCGGACTGGCGTTTTTTCTGGCACTCGCGGCTGGCGCTGGTTCACGCGTTGACTTATGGCATTTGCAGCATGGTGATTTTGAGCCTGCTGGCACTCGGCGTTTCGGCCATTTCCCAAAAGGAAAAAACCACCACCGCTCTCTGGTATATCTGGTGGATTCTTGGCGGCGTGCTGGCGCCGATCGCGATGCACACGCAGCCGTGGCTTCGTCATCTCAGTTTTAATTACAACCTGGATCAACTCGCCCTTGCCGTTTTCAAACTGGGCGATGACATCAACACCGCGCAGGAAAGCATTCCCGTTCTGGGCGAGATGCTCCGCAACATTCCGCAACAGACGATGACCGCGCTGAACACGCCTGCGCTTTCGGGCGCCGTGCTGTGGTCCTTGCTCATGCTCGGCCTGGTCGCGCTGATTCTCCGCAAACGCGTTAAACCCGAATGAACGCCATCATCCAGGCCCAGGAACTAAGCCGCTGGTACGGCATTGTCATGGGATTGAACAATGTCAGCTTCGCCATCGCACCAGGGCTCACCGGACTGGTTGGACCGAACGGAGCGGGCAAAAGCACGTTGATCGAAATCATCACCGGCCAGCTTCAACCCAGTTCGGGCACGCTGACGGTTTTCGGTGAAGCGCCCTGGAACAATCCGCGGCTGATTCAACGGATCGGCTATTGTCCCGAAGGCGAGGCCGTGCCCAAAGACTTGCGTCCGATGGAGTGGTTGCGCGGGCTTGCGTATTTGTCCGGCCTTTCACCGAGTGAAGCCAGCCGGCGCTGCGAATCCATTTTGGACCAGGTGAAATTGCCCCGTGAACATTGGTCCAAACACATGGCGCAGTATTCCAAAGGCATGAAACAGCGGGTGAAGCTGGCGCAAGGTTTGTTGCATCAACCCGAGCTGCTCGTGCTTGACGAACCGATGAATGGTCTGGATCCGATGGGCCGTCAGGAGATGGCGCACATTCTGAAAAACCTTGCAGCCAGCGGTGTCAATGTCCTGATCTCAAGCCACATTCTCTCCGAGCTGGAAGCGCTCTGCAAAAACATCCTGATTCTGAACTGGGGTCGCGTGCTGGCATCCGGCAGCCAGAAAGACATTCGCGGCGACCTCAAGAACTGGTCGGAGGAACTCTCCATTCAATGCGATGCTCCGGAAAAGCTGGCGCGTCATCTTTTCGATGCCGGCGTGTTGCTGGGCTTTGATCTGAACGACACGGACGGGGCGCTGGAGATTCGGGTCAAAAACGCCGCGGATTTTTATGCGCGTTGGACGGACCTGTTGCTCGGGAGCGACGTCACCGTTTATGGCATTCACAGCCGGAGCCGTTCATTGCGCAACATTTTCGACAAGGTAACCACGTGAACGTTGATCTCGCACCGCCGCCAATTCCGAAAATTGAGCCGGCAAACAAGCTTCCGCTGCAACCCGGTTTCCTGCTGGCCTGGCGCGGCATCTGGCTCTTCACCTGGCGCAGTCAGCTCAACTGGCGACGCTTGCCCGCTCAATTAATTGGACTGCTGGTTCTGCCCATTCTGGTTTACGTCACCACGACATCACCGAAGGAATGGTCCGAAAGTCATTCCTTTTTGGGCAATGCGCGCATGCAGGTAAACGAGTTTGCCAGTCGATTGAAGCACGCTCAACTGCCGCTTCGGCCCGAGCAGCAAGCGCAGCTTTACGTCATTTTTAAAGAAGAATTCGCCCGTTCGGAAACGCAAATGCCGGGGATCGATTCCACACCTCTGGATCAGGATCAGTGGAACCAGCAAATCCGCGCCTGCCACGAGCGCATCCGCAATCGCGTCCAGCCGCTGCTGGAGCCGCAACAATTCACTGCCTTCCAGAATTTCCAAAAGCGCACGATTCAACTGGCCGAAAACCGCGCCAGCGAACCGGCCTGGAACTGGACCGCGCCGTTCTATCATTGGCTCACCGATTTCTACTTCTTCATCATCCTACCGCTGAGCTGCGTTCAACTCTGCGGCGGAGTGATCCGCAACGAATTGCAAACCGACACACTCGGTTTCCTGACCACGCGCCCGGTGAGCCGCGCGCGATTGGTGATTCTCAAATACCTGGCGCAAACCGCCTGGCTGCAAATCTTGCTGTGCATTGAAACGTTGTTGCTCTTCGCCGCTGGGAGTTTGCGAAACATTCCCGCGATTGGAACGCTGCTGCCGCTTTTGTTGGCCACACAAATCCTGGCCGTGTTCGCATGGAGCGCGCTGGGCCTGTTCTTCGGCCAGCTCAGCAATCGTTACATCGCGCTGGCGCTGGTGTACGGAGCGATCGTGGAACTCGGCATTGGCCGGATTCCGACCAACATCAATACGCTCTCGATCATGCGACATCTCAAAACGTTGCTTGCGCACAATCCCGCGCTTCAGGGCGTTTATGAATGGAATGGAACCGGGGTTGCACTCTCCATCGGCGCACTCGTGCTGGCGCCGGTTATTTTCCTCGGCCTTTCCGCGCTGCTCTTCACATTTCGGGAATATCATCACACTGCTGAGATGCAGAAATAATTCGCCCCGAGGCGAAGCGTGTTGGGCAAAATAATTCCGCAGCGGCGCGCTTAGGCGTTGCGCTTCGCATCGCGGTTTGGCACAACAACTTCCCGACTTTATCCAATGAAAAAAGAATCTAAAAAAGAGCCGAAGAAAGCCAACGAAGCGCAGTTGCTGGAGCTGTTGAAACGGGTTTTGCCCAAAGCCACGCACGATCCGATGCTGGCCGGAAAGATTTATCAGGCGATCGAATCCGAACTGAAAGCCACGGCCCGCGTGACCGCTTTCGAGAAATTCTGCGCCAAAGTCGAACTGCCCGATCTCGAGCCCAAGAGCATCGACGAAGTGAAGAAGCAGTTGACGGCTTCGTTCGGCGATGGTGACGTGACGGTGAATCCGAATAAGAAGGAAAAAACGTTGATGGTGGAAGTTGCGTTGACCGATGGCTCACAGTTCACCGGCGAAATCAAAGTGAATCCAAATGCCGGCGTGGACCCGAGCGAAGAACAGGAAATCACGCTCAAGTTTGTCCCCTTCCCCGTTTGCATGCCCGGCGACAAGGAACTGGTCTGGATGCTGGCCAAGCGCGAAAACATGTCGCCCGACGAAGGCGGCATCGCACTCGCCAAGATTGAGGAAGATTTCTGGGCTTCCAAAACCGGACAGAAACTCATCCGCGATCGCGTCGAGCGGAGTTTTCCGGAATTCATTTCCCGAGTTCCGGCCGGGATGTTGAACGAACTCGGGTTGAAGCGGCAGTACAAAACACCCGAACCGATCAAGAGCCTGCGCTCTGGCCCGAAGGAGAAATAGCCATTTGAACCGCCCAACTTGCCTCGCAGCAGCGTCTGTCTAGTGCTGCAAGGTTTTCAAAAGCAAACACCCGGTGCTTCCGCGCCGGGTGTTTCGCTTTGCGAGAACCGCCCGTTTGTTGAACGAGGCAATCGTCCGTTGAATTTGGAGCATCGCGAATTCAGTTGATTGGGGAACAGGACGAAGCGCTATCGGCTGCTCCGTATTCCATGAACATCGGGCGGAGGGAAGTTGCCGATCAGAGCTGAAAACACTGGCGAAGGCGGGCCATGTTGGCTGCGATACATTCCAGATAAACGTTCGGACCATCCGGGAACGGATCGCTGAGGTAACGGTAAACACCGCCAAGATCCCGCTTCAGCTTGAGCTGCACAAAGTTTTCCCAGAACGCCGGTGTTTTGCGCATCAAATCTTCCGCGCTGGAATAGAGTGAAATGAAGTGAGTCTTGGCTTTGGAGTGGCGGGCGGCTTCGGCAAATTCCTCGTAGAGCACCGGCAGTTTTTCGACGTAATCTCCGGCCGCCATTTGGCCCAGCAGATCCGCGGTTCCCAGCGCGTAACCAACCGTTCGCTCCAACTCGCTGCTGAATGAAATCACCGCAAGCGCGGCGTCGAGCCCAGTGCAATGAATCATTCGCTGAACCGATTGAATTTCCGCCGTATTAAAACCTTTTTCGCCCAGAAGCTCGGCGGCGAATTCCATGCTGCGAGCCACGTGAGTCACCGTGTATTTCGCGCCCGTGCCTTCCGTGTCCCCGCGTTTTTTCAGGTAACCGCTGTCGTGCAGCAGAATGGCCAGGAGTCCAAGTTCGAACATCCGTTGAGTGAGTTGCGGTTGAGCGCCCGCCCGATGCCATCCGCGCAGCAGGCGCGCCATGCAGAGCGTTCCTTGCAGCGTGTGTTCGAAATCGTGATACGGCGCATCGACGGCCTGATAATCACGAAAATGTCCCGTAAAACATTCCGTCGCCCACGTGAACGCCTGAGGCACAAAATCAGGGTTGCCGTCCGGGAAAACAGAGAGGTAAGCCGATTGAACTTCGACCGCTACGGCTGTCGGGTCTTTCGTGACAACGGTCGAGTGCATGAGGACGCAATTTAATTCGAGGTCGGCAGGATTGCACGTCATTTTGCAAATCCGAGCGAGCCGGGGGTGCATCCTGACACCGCCCCCCGGAGCGCGACCTTCAGGTCGCTTCAATGTGCATTCTGATTGTGTGAAATCATTGCCCTGCGGGTTTTCGCTCGTTGAAGCGGCGTAAACGCCGCGCTCCTCCTGCAATGTGAACCGGGGCAGTGTCAGGATGCACCCGCGAGCCGGGTTTGAAATACTTGTCCGAATCCGGATTTTGAAGAATAAGTAAGCCATGCAGAAAACGTTGCTGACGTTCGTTGACGATATTTACGAGGATCTGGAACTCTGGTACCCCAAGTTGCGCCTTGAGGAAGCCGGTTACGCCATGCGCGTGGCCGGTCCGGAATTGAAAACCTATTCCGGCAAGCACGGTTATCCCGCTCCGGCCGACGCACTGATCCGAGAGATGAACAGCCGCGATTTTTGCGGGTTGCTGGTTCCAGGCGGTTTCATGCCCGACAAACTGCGCCGCGATCCCAAGGTGCTGGCATTGACCCGCGAATTTTTCGAGCAAGGCAAGCTGGTCGCGTTCATTTGTCACGGCGGCTGGATTCCCATTTCGGCAAAGATTCTAAACGGCAAACGCGTCACCGGTTCGCGCGGCATCAAGGACGATCTGGAAAATGCCGGTGGACTGTGGGTCGATGAACCCGTCGTGGTCGATGGCAACTTGATCTCCAGCCGCACCCCGCGCGATCTGGCTCCTTTCGCCAAGGCAATGGTGGATTTTCTCGCATCACAATCATAGCAGTCACGCCGCGGAACCCCCGTTTACGCCCAGACGGAAATCCCCCACTTACACCCCATGTCTTCCCATCCCAGTTATGGCTCGCACACGGACCCGACGTTTCGGTCGAAACCGCGTCCGACCGGCGAAGTCGTCCGCCGCGTCAGCGTTTATCTACGGCCCTACAAGCTCATGGTGGCCGGCACGATCGGCTTTGCCATTCTCTCGCTGGCGGCGGGATTTCTGTATCCACGATTGACCAGTATCATTTTCGATTCCGTGATCAAACAAGGCCGGCGCGATCTGCTGACGCCGGTGGCGCTGGGATTGCTCGGCGCGTTTCTGCTGCGGGAAGTTTTCAACAGCATTCGGATTCGCATCAACAACACGCTGG
>JBQCEJ010000491.1:0-5860 GCA_051960355.1 Verrucomicrobiota bacterium
CGCCGACGAACGTCAGCGTCTTGTAATCGGTCGTTGGATTGAAGAAAACCGCGCCGTCACCCGGCTGCAATTGTTCCATGGGATTGGTCCATTTTCCGGCGCGAACCTTGTTTTCGCTCAATCGATACATCCGCAGGTCAAACCGGCTCAACATCGTTCCGTCGGGCCAATCCTTGAACAACTCGCCCACGCTGTTGTTCGCGGCGTCAAAGGGATTGTTAATCATGGAATATCCCGGCGGAAGGGTCATCGTCGCATAGCCGAGAATATTGACGGAGGGAAGATCGCCGGCAATCACGCGGTAGAAGCGATGATTGAACTTGGACGCTTCGGAATCGAGGAATTCCAGCGGTCCGTTTCCGGTGCCTTGAGCGATGACGCTCCAGGTCCGAAATTCAGCCGAGCTGTGGATTTCGTACGGCGTTCCCTTCGGCACCTGGGTGCTGAATTGAAATGGTCCATACGGAAACCGATTGGCGCCGGTGAGCACCGGCGGGCCAGTCTGCTCTTCTTTTTTTGCGGTCCACAAGGAGGAGGTAGCTCCGCCGACGCGTTGTATTAACGAAGCGATTCTCATGGGTGCTAATTGTGCATGAAGCTTGCCAATTCAGTTCCGCGAAATAGCTCATTCCAAAGGGTTTATATGTAAATCTCAAAGTGTCTCAAAGCTGGGCAGAGGACAGTTTGCTCATGATTTCTAATGGGTAAAAGTAGCCCTGAGAACGGCTTGAAAACGGGGCGTTACCAGCTTTGATTTATCGTACCATTTTGAACGTTGGGATTGAACGTGCCATGAAGGAATTGAACGAATCGAAATGGCTGATCAACGCAGCATAGTCCCGCGTTTTGACCGCGCTTTCCAACGCGCCGTTACGCTCTCCTATCGCGCACTCATCCGCACCGTGCCGTTGGCGCAGGAAAGAGTTGCACGTCGATTGGGCCTGTCCCAACCTGCCATTCCCGATGAATTTGACCTCAGTCCAGCAAACCGCCATTACCGCTCGCGGCAACGTGCTCGTCGTCGCCGGCGCCCGCACCCGCAAGACCAGCACGCTAGTGCAACGCTGCATGGCTCTGCTGGAGTCGGGTTGCTCGCTGGAGAACATCCTGATGGTCACCTTCACCGAGGCGGCCGCCGTGGAAATGCGGGGGCGAATCCGTGAAGCGCTCCAGGCGCAGGCGATTGCGCTGGAAATTTCCGGGCAGGAACCTGAGCGGGCCAATCATCTTCAAAAGCAAGTCGCCTTGCTCGACACGGCTTTGATCTCCACGCTGCACGGCTTTTGCCTGCAACTCGTGCGCGAACATTTCTACGAACTCGGCATTGATCCGGACATCTCCGTGCTCGACGAGCAACAAGCCCGGCCGCTGATTCAGCAGATCCTCGATTCCCTGTTCGAGCGGCATTATGGGGGCGAGACGCCGCGCGATCGCGGGGTTCAAAAACTGGTGCGCGTGGCCGGTCGCGGTTCCGACGAACGCCATAGTGCGCTGATCCTCAAGCTGCACCGTTATGTGCAATCGCTGGCTGCGCCGGAGCAATGGATCGAAGCCCAACAACGCCTTTTCAGCCAAGCCGAGCCGACGCAATGGCGCGAGTGGTTCATCGAAGGTGTCGTGAGTTGGCGCGCGCTGTGGAAACCGTTGCTCACGCAATTCACTGGAACCGCGGCTGTGGATCTGGCGTTGGCGGCGTTGCGAGGCGTGGCCGAAAATTCAAGCTTTTTGGCAATGGTCGAGGCGATCCAGAACGTGCGCGCTGCCGATGACGATAAAAACTGGCCGCGCGGCTCCAAAGGAAAAATTCGCAAGCAGCTCGAAAAGTTTTTCGATGAAGCGGAGTTTCTCGTTTCCCTGACACCGCGAGAGGCGAATGATCCGCTGGCGGAAGATTGGGAGCTGGTGCGGCACGATTTGCTGACCTTGCTGGAACTGACCCGCGAGTTCAGCGCCGAGTTCAGTCGCATGAAGCGTGAATCCGGCGGAGTCGATTTTGCCGATCTCGAGCAGTTCGCGCTTCGCATCCTGCGCGATCCCCAGAGCGGCGCTTTGACTGAGGCGGCCTTGCGCTGGCAGCAGCAATTCGAGCACGTCTTCGTGGATGAATATCAGGACATCAACGCGGCACAGGACGCCATCTTGAGCGCGTTAAGTCGCACCGGCGCGGCCGCCAATCGGTTTCTGGTCGGCGACGTGAAGCAAAGCATTTACCGCTTCCGTCTGGCCGATCCCACGATTTTTCGCGGCTACGAGAAGCTGTGGTTCCAGGACGATCCCCATTCCCAGCGCTTGTCGCTCGCGGACAATTTCCGCAGTCGCAAAGGCATTCTGGATTTCATCAATCCGCTCTTCCGCGCTTTGATGCGGGACGAAATCGGCGGTGTGGTTTACGAGGAATTGAACTTCGGCAATCCCGCGGGCCGCGCTGAACTGGCGCTGAGCGAAGGCGATCCGCGGGTGGAATTGCATCTGATCGCCCGGGCCGATCCCGACCTCGCCGCCGAAGCCAACGGAGAAACGGACGCGCAGCCCCAGGACGTGGCCGATCTTCTCGTGACCGAACGCGAGGCGCGATTGGTTGGGCTGCGTTTGCTGGAGTTGAAGCAGCAGCAACACGCGATCTGGGACAAGGCGGAGAAGCGGTTTCGGCCCGTGACCTGGGGCGACATGGCAATCCTGCTGCGTTCGCCGGCCAGTCGCGTCGAAGCCTTTGCCAAGGAATTTGCCAGCCTCGGCATTCCGCTGGCGGCGGCGCGCGGCGGATTTTTCGAGAGCACGGAAATTAGCGATCTCGTTTGCTTGTTGAAGCTGCTCGACAACCCGCTCCAGGACATTTCGTTGCTGGCCGTGTTGCGTTCACCTTTGGTGGGAATGTCCTTGCCGGAATTGGGCGAGATTCGGGCGCGGGAGAATCCGGAAAGCCGCTCCAAGTTTTTCTGGCTGGCCGCGCGCCAGTTTCATCAATGTGGGCTTGAGTCGATCACGCAGAACGGCGATCGGGCGGTTTCCGCCTGGCGCAAGCTCGATCGCTTTTTCCAGCAACTTCAACGCTGGCGCGAACGGCTGCGCCACAGTTCGCTTTCACATTGCCTGGAAACCGCCCTCACTGAAACGCATTACGAAATCCTGCTGCGCGCCAAACCGCGCGGCGAACAGCAGCTGGCCAATGTGCGCGGCCTGCTCGATCTGGCGCGGGAGTACGATCCTTATCAGCGGCAGGGATTGTTCCGCTTTCTCCAGTTCATCCAGGCGCAGGAAGAGGCGGCCGTCGAGGTCGAACCCGCGCCGGCCTCGGGCGAAGCCGTTCACCTGACCAGCATTCACAGAAGCAAAGGGCTGGAATTTCCCGTCGTGGTGCTTGCTGGAATGGGCTGGCAATTCAACTCGCGCGATCTGCACGAAGCTATCCTGCTCGACGAAAAGTTCGGCCTTTGCCCGAAGGTGTCACCGCCGGACAGCGAAGGACGCTATCCGAGCCTGCCGTATTGGCTTGCGCGTCAACGGCAACAGCGCGAATTGCTCGGCGAAGAATTGCGGCTTCTATACGTCGCGATGACCCGCGCCCGCGACACGCTCGTGCTCACCGCCAGTTCGGCCCGGAAAGGAGCCGCCGCGTGGTCGGCTGACGAAGCGCGACCGCTCAGCGATCGGGAAGTATTGTCCGCCCGCAATTATTTGGACTGGCTGAAACTTTGGCTGCCGCAGGTCACGCAAAGCACGGATTGGATCGGCGAACGCGAAGGGAAATCGCCATTGCTCTCCTGGAAAATCTACGATGAAAACGATGCGCGCCTGGCTTTGCCGGAAGAACGCACCGGCGCAGAAGTTGCCGCTCCGCAAAATGAGTTTGATCTGCCAGATGTGAATCTTCCCGAGCTGCGCCAGCGCCTCGCTTGGGAATATCCGTGGTCCGCGGCGACGACGCAAAGGGCCAAGACAAGTGTCACCGAACTGCGGCGCAACCGTGAGGACGAAGACGCCGGCGCCGCGCCCTTCATTCCCCGCAATACTTTTACGCTGTCGTCCAAGGCGAAGCGCAAGCTCAGCGCGGCTGAAGTGGGCGTGGTCCATCATCGGTTTTTAGAACGGCTGGATTTGAATCAAACCGGCTCGCTTCAAACACTTCAGGGCGAGGCGGAACGGCTGGCGCGTGAGGGTTGGTTCAGCGAAGTGGAAGTGGCCGCACTTGATTTCAAGGCGCTGGCGAAGTTTTGGGCAACCGAGTTTGGCCGCAAGATTGCCGGACGAATCCCGGACGTTCACCGGGAATTGCAATTTACGGCCGGACTTCAGTCAGCGGATCTGGCGGCTCTGAATCTGGAATCAGCCGCGCATCGGGCCGAAGGCGAGGTCGTGGTGATTCAAGGCGTGGTGGATCTCGCGGTCATTCTGCCGGACCAGATTTGGATCGTGGATTTCAAGACCGATGCGATCACGGAATTGGAACTGCCGGCCAAGGTGAAAACCTACGAGCCGCAACTCAAGTTGTACGCACTGGCGTTGTCGCGAATTTATCGTCGGCCCGTCACCGAATGCGCGCTCTATTTCCTGGCAAATCAAACGCTGGCAGCAATCGCTATCCGTTCGCAGGCCGAGTTTACGTAGTTGGCTCTTGGGCTTTCCGGATGAGACCTCAAGCCGGGGGCGTGAGCTAAGGTGCTGAAGTTGGAAGACGGCGTGCCAAGGAAAGTTGTGGAGGCACGTGGCGATGTAACTCATTCGGGTTATAGGCTTGGCCGGTAAGACCTGATACAGTAGCCGAAATTTCAAAGTCATAAGGAGAACGAGGGATGTCCATTTTCAATTTTAATAGGCAGAAACCGTGTGGCGGCAACGGGATTGCGGGCCCTTGTTGGGCGTAACGGCGCGCGCGGTCAAATCGGGTAAAAACCAATTCTGAATCATGCTGGCAAAACGAGTGGAGATCTATTTCGTGACGGCCGCGGCAGTTCTGCTTTTCATTACGGGAACGGCAAAGGTACTGAGCGCTTTCAGTGGGGCGGTGGCGCTGGATCAACCGGATGCGCTTCTGATTCTTCCCCACCGATACATTTTTCTGCTGATGGGCGGGCTTGAGCTGGGCATGTCGGCCTTTTTGTTGATCGGGCGAAACTTGAAAATGCAATTGCTCGTGATCGCCTGGTTGGCTGCGAACTTCCTCTTTTATCGCCTCGGCTTGCTCTGGATGAACGGCTCGAGTTTTTGCAATTGTCTGGGCAGTTTCAATGAATACCTGCCGGTCTCCCCGCGCACTCTCAATGCCGCTGCGTTTGTGGCATTGGGCGGGTTGCTGGTCGGAAGCGGCGCGTTTTTGCTGATCGGCCGGCGCGGGACGCCTGTGGAAGTCTGTCCCGAACCGGTTTCGCCCGGGAGTTAACGTCCTTTGGAGGGAAATCATGGGAATCAAATGGAACTGCTCTAATCCGGCCTGCCATCAACCGATCGAGGTGGAAGCGCGCCTGGCCGGAAGTACGATAACGTGTCCGGCCTGCGGCAGCAGTGTGCGTGTGCCTTCGGGTCCGCCCATCGTGGTGGAGGCCGTGCCGGTGGAGGCGACCCCGGCCGCAGCGGCCGAACCGGAAACGCTGGCGGTGCGAATCGTCGCTGGCTCCTGGCGTTTGTTGAAAGGTTGGGCGCTGGGTGCGACCGTTCTGGGCCTTTTGATTGGCGCGTTGTCGTGGCGTTCGAAGCTGGCCTTGCCGCGGAATATCGATGCCTTGATGGAGGAGATTTATTTTCACGGCGAGATTCTGGTCGCGCCGGCGGAGAACAAGGCCGGAACCTCGCTGGCTTACGTGCGGACGGTTGAACAGGGCGTCGGCGTTTTCCTGTTGGATCTCAAGACGCTGGCAGATCGCCA
>JBQCEJ010000492.1:0-12376 GCA_051960355.1 Verrucomicrobiota bacterium
ACCAAAACCTCCCGAGGCGAGCCGGAACATTTCTTTGTCGTTCAAAAACACGCGGCCACGCGATTGCATTATGATTTTCGCCTCGCGATGGAAGGCGTTTTGAAATCCTGGGCCGTCCCGAAGGGTTTTCCAACCAGCAAAGGCGATCGCCGCCTCGCCGTTCAGGTGGAGGATCATCCCATGGATTACGCGCGATTCGAAGGCACGATTCCGCCCGGCAATTACGGTGCCGGAACGGTGATGGTTTGGGACATCGGCTCTTACAAAGTGCAAGGCGGCGATCCGGTGCAAGGGCTGAAAAACGGCAAGCTGCACTTCACATTGAAGGGTAAAAAACTCAAAGGCGATTGGGCGCTGGTGCGAATGCGTCCGCGCGACGGCGAAGACAAACCGCAATGGCTCCTCTTCAAAAGCGGCGAGGAACTGCCGCCCTTCTCCGCGCGCGCCGAAGATCAATCCGTTCTGACCAAACGTTCCCTCAAACGCATCGCGCAGGACAACGATGCGCAATGGCAGAGCAATCGTGCGACGGACACGGGCTCAAAGCCGCGCGCATCCACCGGGCGCGCCGCCGCCAAACCGAAACGCTCCAGCTCAGAAAACGCCAACTCGAAAGCCGAGTTAAACCTGCCGCGCTTGCCTAAACGCAAAGCCGAGTTCGTCGAACCGATGAAAGCCGTGCCTGCCAAAACACTGCCCAAAGGCGCGGACTGGCTTTATGAACTTAAGTTCGACGGTGTTCGCGGACTGGCGATCAAACAAAAGGATTCCGTTCAACTGATTTCCAGGAACGTCAAAGACCTGACCGGAAAATATCCAGAAATCGCCAAAGCTTTGCGCTCGCTGCCAGTGAAGGAAACCGTTCTCGATGGCGAGATTGTGGCGCTCGATGGCGACGGCAAACCATCTTTTCAACTCTTGCAGGCCGCCAATCTTCCGGGTCAATCCCGACCGCCGCTGTTCTATTACGTGTTCGATGTCATTCAACTGGAAGGCAAGGATCTGACCGGTTTGCCGTTGCTCAAACGCAAGGCAATGGCTCAATCCCTGGTCGAGCAACTTCCCGATACGATCCGCTTTTCCGCCAGCATTCAGGCCGATTCGGAACGCGTGCTCCGCGAAATGCAATCGCGCGGATTGGAAGGCCTGATCGCCAAACGGCGCGAGTCCAAGTATGAAATCGGCCGGCGCAGCGGCGCATGGGTGAAGTTCAAATGGACGAACGAACAGGAATTCGTCATTGGCGGTTACACGCCGCCGCAGGGAACGCGCTCTCATTTTGGAGCGCTGCTGGTAGGTTTTTATGAGCGCGGGAAGCTTCTGTTCGCTTCCAAGGTCGGCACCGGCTTCGACCAGCGGCTGCTCAAATCGCTTTACGATCAGATGCAGAAGCTGCGTCGCTCGGATTGTCCCTTCGCCAACCTGCCGGAACGTCAGAACGCACGTTTCGGTCGGGCCATGACGCTGGCCGAGATGAGACGTTGCACTTGGGTGGAACCCCGGCTGGTCTGCGAAATCCGTTTCAGTGAATGGACGCGCGACGGTCATTTGCGCCAGCCAGCGTTCATGGGTTTGCGGGAAGACAAGAACGCGGGAGAAGTCGTGCGGGAAACGACACGTTGAGTTCCGTTGGTGGAAGATTAGAAGAAAGCCTCACTCCAAGCGCGCAAAGATCGCACAGGTTTCAAAAAATCAGGATCAATCGCCAGCCGTCTTTTGCCTCCTGAAATTTTGCTTCCGTTGCGTCCTTCGCGACATTCACGTCAGCGACTATGCGAGCGGTTGGGCAGCTTCCAAAAACGCTTCTACCACACCGGCGACCGAAATGCCGTTCATGCAGCGAAAATCAATCGGGCACTCGCGCAAAAAACAAGGCGCGCATGGCGCATTGGATTTTAGCAGCTGTTGCCGCGGATCGCCCGGCAATCCGGGACCAGTCAGTTCCGGCGACGTGCTGCCGAACGGAACGACCACGGCGGTTCCGAGCGCCGCGGCCACGTGCATCGGACCGGTGTCATTGGTCAGCAGAACGCGGCATAGCTTGAGCGTTGCGCATAATTCGCGCAGCGATGTTTGGCCCGCCAGATTGTAAACTTCAAACTGCGGATCACGAAGAGCCGCTTCGATCTGTCCCGCCAGTGCGGCGTCGGCCTTGCCACCGAAAATCAACCAGACACATCGCGTGCGCTCGCGAATGGCGCGGGCGGCGGCAATGAACCGTTCGGCCGGCCAACGTTTCGCCGGACCGTATTCAGCGCCGGCATTCAATCCGAAAATCGGCCCTTGCGTTCCAATTCCAAACTTCCTTCGCGCGGCTTCGAGTTCGCTCTCTGTGACCGTTAGCTGTTGCGCGAGGGGAGCGGAGTTCGCGCCCAGCGCTCCAATCAATTCCAGGTAATCGGAAATCTGATGATGCGAAAGAGCCGTTGCCCCGTTGGCCAGAACGCGATGGAAGGAACTGGCTGCCTGACGTCCCGCGACCAGCTTTTGAATCTCGCCGACAGAACGTTTGCGCATGGTCATTTTGGCTGAACGGGACGGAATCGCGGCAGTCAGAAACAGATTCCGCCATGGACGCGCATAGCCGAGCCGTTGCGGAATGCGCGCCAGCCAAGGCTCAATGGCAGAACGCGGAGAGTTGGGCAGCACGAGCGCGAGATCAAATTTTCCAGCGCGCAATCGCCGGGCGATTGTCCATGCACTTTCCTCCGCGCTGAACGGAATAACCTCATTCATCGCCGGATGGTTGCTCCAGAGGTCTTGGATTTTTGCCGGGCTGAGAATCGCAATATGCGCGTCGGGAAAATGGGCGCGCAGGCGCAGCAGCGCGGGCGTGGTCATGACCGCATCCCCCAGCCAGTTCACGCCGCGCACAAGAATGCGCCGGACGAATTCAGGATGCGAGATGACCGAGCGCGGCTTCAAATGACCTCCGGTTCGTCAGCTGGGACGTTGCGGGCTCGCCGTTTGCGTTTGTCGGCTCTTGGCTTGAGTGGTTTCCAGCGATTATGAACCCAGAACCAGTTCGCCGGATCGCGCAGCAGACCTTTTTCAAAAGCGCGGTTCACATCGAGCATGATTGCTTCGGTCGAACGCGGTTTGCCATTCTCGTGAGTTGGAATTTCCTCTCCCGCCTCGATCTGCCAGTGGCCGAGAGCGACGCGATAACAAATGCTGGTGTAGAGCCTGCAATTGTAACGCAATGCCAGCACGGCCGGCGCAGTCGATGTCGAACACTCATGCCCGAGAAACGGCAGGCGCACACCGCTTCGTCCGGCGTGTTGATCAGCCAGAAGTCCCAGCATCAGGCCCGTGCCGGACAACGCGGCTTTCAACGCCGCGCTGTCGGTGCGCCGTTCGTAGAACTGACAAGGCGATCGCTCGCGCAGCGACTGCATCAAACGATTAAGCGAAGGCTGGCGCAAACCACGATACGTCGTTGCGCACTTCGCGCCCGGCATGTATTGGGCAAATCGGGCGTAAAGCTCGAAGTTGCCGAAATGGCCAATGGCAAAAATCCGATTCTGATCATTGATGAGAGTTCCGTTGGGCAGAACTTTCTCAACGCCGATAAAGCTGAAAAACGGTTGCAGTTCTTCGGCGCTCATTGCGGCCGTCTTTACCGCGCTCGCAAAGTTTTCTCCCAGACGTTTGAAATTCTCCCGGGCCAACGCGCGAATCGCCGCCGCGGATTTCTCCTTTCCAAAACACATTGTGAGATTGCTCACAACCACCCGCCGATGCCGCGCATCGAGCCAGTAAGCGATTGCTCCTAGCATGCGCCCCAATCGCGCCACCCAAAGCAAGGGCAGTGCTTGAAGCAAAGCGACGGCTGAGCGGGCAATCAGGTAGAAAATGGCGTCCATGCTCAGCGGAAACAGATGCGGCGGACACAATCGCGGAAGTCATCCGCTCCGGCCACGATTTTGATTTCCACGCGCATGAAGTAGAACGGTAGATCACGACGATCGAGCTTCGGAAAGCGCACGGCATCCTTTTGCGTGGTGATGATCGCTTCGGCCTGGCGTTTCTTGCTGCGATTGATCGCGTTCAGAATCTGTTGTTGGGAGAACCGATGGTGATCCGCGAAGCGCTTGGAATAAACCAGGTCAGCGCCCAGTTTTACGAGGCTTTGCTCAAAGCTCTCCGGCTGCGCAATGCCGCTCAAGGAAGCCACTCTGTGGCCCTTGATGAAATCCAGGCTCACCTGCTGGCCGGTGAAAACATCTTCGAGATAGAGCGGATGATGCACGCATTCGATCACGCCGGCCGTGGGATTCAGTTCCGCAATCCGCTTCCGCAGCTCTTCGGTTTTGCCATCGCTTTTCGTGATGAAGATTGTGCTCGCCCGGGCCAGGTGCGACGGCGGTTCGCGGAGTGTGCCGCGCGGCAGCAAACGTTCGTTGCCGAAAGGTTGCTGGCGATCGATCAAGACAATGTCCTGACGCCGTCCGCGCAATTTCCAATATTGAAAGCCATCGTCGAGCAGGAGTGTGTCGCAGCCGAATTTCTCAATCGCATAACGGCCGGCCTTGACGCGGTCTTTGTCCACCAGCACGACGACGTCCTTGAGATTGGAAGCCAGCATGTACGGTTCATCGCCAGCCGTTTCGGAGTCGAGCAGGAGCGATTTGCCATCCGAAACCACTCGCGGAGGCGTGGTGTCTTCGCGCAGAAACAGCTTGTTCAGCAATTGTTCATGGACCGGTTTGGGCCGGGAACGATAGCCCCGGGAAAGAATGGCGACGTTGCGGCCCTGATCGCGCAGTTCGCGGGCGAATTTTTCCACAACCGGCGTTTTGCCGGTGCCGCCGACGGTTAGATTGCCGATCGCGATCACCTGAACGCCGAGGGTGGAGTCGCGGAGAATGCGGACGTTGTAAAGAAAACGCCGGGTCTTGACGGCCACCTGAAACACCTTGGACAACGAGTACAGCATGCCGCGAACGAGCGTGGCAGCCGTGCCACGCCGTTCTTCGAAAATTACTTCCAGGACAAATGTTTCGACGGTTTCCGTCCATTCCCGCCAGGTTTCGCGCATGTCTGGCCAGTCTGCCAAGCTGTCCACTCCGGAGCAAGCATGGCGGAGATAGCACTCCAAAAGGGGCGATGATCGCGGCGCAGTGAGTTCTTGGACTGCACTGGCGGAGTGGAGCGGCGTGGCCCCGAACGGATTGCCATTGCTCCGAGATGTCGTTTCACCTGCTTTGGATCGGTCCGTGAAAGGGCCTGATTTCCAGAGGCTCAAGCTTTTCGCAACTATCTTTAGAAATTCTTCGCAACTTTCTTCTGGCCGTATTGTCACATAACAGTAACCTCCTCTGCAGGGAGGAGAGAAGGGTTTTGGCGGTTCCGGTTTGGCAGAGTGAATACTCGGTGAAATCAAACGTCTTGAGCTGGGAATAAAAACACTTCCGGGTCTATCCGGTTGAAATCCAATGAGCCATTCTCCACGAGAATCAACTGCCACGGAGGCAACCGTCGCAGCATTGAAAACCTCACTTGCCGGGGAGCGAGTCCTTCTTCCGAATCTTTCGGGAATCCAAATCCCACCGGAAACGATCAAACATCTGCCCGTCGAATTCGTCAAACGCCACCAGGTTCTCCCGTTGGAACTGCGCAACGGCACGATTCGCATCGCCACAGCAAACGCTGGAAATCATCGCGTCATTGACGACATCCGGCTCCTGACCGGCCTTGAAGTCGAGGAAGTTGAATTTCCCGCCACTGAAGTTCTGGAAAAGATCGCCGAGTGTTATCAGGTCACAGTGGAAAAGATGATCGAGAAGCTCAGCCCGGAGCCAGGCGCAAACGGCGAGGGCAAAACCCTGCACGACATCGAAGTGATGGCCAACGAGCCCACCGTCGTGAACCTGGTGAACGTGATTATCTCGACCGCTTTGCGCGAACGCGCCAGCGACATTCATCTGGTGCCGTTCGAAGATTCGATTCAGCTGCGCTATCGGGTGGACGGCCTGTTGCAGGACAAACCGCCTCCGCCCAAGAACCTGCATGCGGCGCTCGTGTCCCGCATCAAGATCATGGCCGACATGAACATCGCCGAACGCTTCATGCCGCAGGACGGGCACATTCAGATTCATCATCGCGGCTCACGAGTGGACATTCGCGTTGGAACCATGCCAACGATCTACGGCGAAAGCCTGGTCATGCGGCTACTGGAAAAAAGTTCCAAGCTGCAAACCACGCAGGAACTCGGGCTCGATCCCGAACGCGCGGCTTTGCTGTCGCGGTTGGTGGAAAAACCGCACGGGCTGTTCCTCACCACGGGCCCGACCGGCAGCGGCAAAACGACAACGCTTTACTCCATTCTCCAAAGCATTTACACGCCCGAACTGAAGATCCTGACGATTGAAGATCCGGTTGAGTATGAGTTGCCCGGAGTGGCGCAGATTCCGGTTCGCCCCAGCCGCAATTTCACCTTCGCCACTGGCCTGCGCGCGATTCTTCGCCAGGATCCGGATGTGGTGATGGTTGGTGAAATTCGCGATTCGGAAACCGCCGAGATCGCCATTCGCGCCGCGCTCACAGGGCATCAGGTCTTCAGCACGCTGCACACGAATGATTCCACCGGCGCGGTTACCCGGCTCATCGATATGGGCGTGGAACCCTTTCTCGTTTCGTCTTCGCTGGAAGGCGTTTTGGCCCAGCGACTGGTGCGACAGCTTTGTTCCCATTGTCGCGTCGCAGCGCCAGCGGACCCGAACGTCCGTGAAAAACTCGAAGCGCTGGGCGGCCGCGCCTTGCAAGGATCGTTCTACCGTGGAACGGGCTGCGAGGAATGCCGCGGCACCGGCTATCGCGGACGGGTAGGAATTTTCGAACTGCTGCCGATCACGCCAGCGCTGCGGGAAATGATCATTCAACGGCGCTCCAATTCGGAACTCAAAGGGCTCGCGCAAAAGACCATGATTACCATGCACCAGGACGCGTTGATCAAAGCCGGCGCGGGCATCACTTCGCTCGAAGAAATCCTCCGCGTCTCCTCCGGCGATCTGCTCGAATGAACGCGTTTCGCTATCAGGCAGTGGAAATCAGCGGCGCAGCGGTCAAGGGCGTGATCGAAGCCGACGATCGCAAAACCGCCTTGCAGCGACTGGGCGAACGCGGACTTTATCCGTCCCATTTGGAATTGTGCGCCAGCAACGGCGAAGCTTCCCCCGGTTCAGAAACCGTGTCGGCGCGCCGCAAAGAGACTTCCGGCGGCAGCATCAAACGCAAAACGATCACAGCGTTCACCCGGGAAATGAGCGCCTTGCTGGGCGCGGCGATTCCGATTCCGCAAGCGTTGGCCGGCCTTGGCGAAGAGGAAGAAAATCCAGCGCTGCGAAACGTCATCCTGCAAATCGCCGATTCCGTCCGCAAGGGAATCGCCTTCTCCGCCGCTCTGGATGAGCGTCCGCGCTTGTTCAGCAAACTCTACGTCAGCATGGTCCGGGTCGGCGAAGAGGCGGGCCAGTTGCAGAAAGTAATGGCGGACCTGGCTGATCTGCTGGAGCACGAAGATGAAGTCCGCGGCGAAGTTATCACCGCCGTTTCCTATCCCCTGTTTGTGCTCGCGTTCGGCATTCTGACGGTGACAATCCTGCTGACAGTGGTGTTGCCCAAGCTCTCCGGGATGCTCCAAGAAATGCTCCAGGTTTTGCCGCTGCCGACCTTGATTCTCCTGCGGACGAGCGCGTTCTTTCATCAGAACTGGTATTGGTTGCTGGCGGTCGTGGGCGGCGTTTCGGGCGGGTTGTGGTGGTATGCTCGCACACCGCAAGGCGGCGAAAACTTTGACCGGCTCAAGCTGCATGTGCCGTTAATCGGTTCCGTCGTCCGCGCGGCGGCTCTGGGCCGATTCGCTCGAACGCTCGGAACGCTGGCGCGCAGCGGCGTCTCGCTTTTGCCCGCGTTGAAAATCGTGGAGAACACGATCGGCAACCGCATTCTCGCCCGCCAGATTGCGCGAGTGGCTGAAGAAACTCGCGGCGGCGATTCCCTGGCCGCGCCACTGCGCAAGTTGAACATTTTTCCACGCACCGTCGTCCAGATGATCGCCGTCGGCGAAGAGAGCGGCACGCTGGACGCCATGCTGCTCAAGGTGGCGGACATCGAGGAACGCCACATGCGGGCGCGAACCAAAACCCTGATTTCACTGCTGGCGCCCCTGTTGATCATGATCGTGGGCGCGCTGGTGGGATTTATGGTGATCGCGTTGCTCCTGCCCATTTTCAAGATGAGCAGCGTGATGCGATAAAAAATCAAAACGAGGAGAACAATGAAAATCAGATCCAAACCCAGTCTGGCAGCTTTCACCCTGATCGAAATCATGATCGTGGTGATCATCATCGGCATTCTCGCCGCGACCATCATTCCCCAGTTCATGGGCACGACTTACGACGCGAAAGTGAGTGCGACCAAAGGCCACATCGCCGAACTCGAAGCCGCCATCGAACGCTTCAACGTCCACATGGACCGTTACCCCACCATGGAGGAAGGCCTGAAGATTCTGGCCGAAGCCCCAGCCGGCGAGGAAACCAAATGGCGCGGCCCCTACGTGAAGCAGCTTCGAAACGATCCCTGGGGCAATCCCTACCAGTATCGCGCGCCGGGAATTCATCACACAATGAGTTTCGATCTCTGGTCGCGCGGCGCGGACGGCGCCGACGGTGGCGAAGCCCAGGCTATGGACATTGGCAACTGGTAATTGATTTCATGGGCCGAGCATTTTCCAATGCCGTTGAACCCGGACCCCAGCCAGCCGCTCGGCGGGTTGAATCGCCACGGAGAAACGCTTTCACGCTGGTGGAACTCATGGTCGTGGTGGCGTTGATCGGCATCATGACCGCCATGATCATTCCAGAAATGCGCGGCACGTACGAGGATGCGCTTTTACGCTCCACCAGTCGCGAAGTGATCAACGCGCTCAACCTCGCCTGCAGCCGCGCCGTGAGTTTCAGCCAACAGCACCGCGTGCGTTTCGAACCGGCCAGCGGCCGCTACGTTGTGGAGCGGCGCATTCACGATCACGGTCGCGAAGCATTCGTTCCGTTGCGCGATGTCGCCGGCGCCGAGGGGCGGCTCGATACCCGCATCACGATTGAATTCCGCGCGCCGGCTGAAACCGCGTCTGCAGAATCCATCGCAAGCTCCGACGAGCAACCCGCGAGCGTGGACGAGGCGATCACCTTTTATCCGGACGGAACAGCCGATGCCCGGGAAATCCGATTACAGGATCGACAGGGGTTTCGCCTGCTGCTTCGCGTGAACCCGACAACCGCTCGCGTGCGTATCGTGGACGAGGAATCCGAGCGACGATGAAATCCACCCGCCACAACGCCGGTTTTTCGCTGGTGGAAGTCATGGTCGCGATCCTGATTCTGGGAATCGCTCTGGTCGGCTTGACTCAAGGCATCACGACCGCGCTCGGTTCCAGCAAAGAATCCGAGTGGCAGACCACCGCCGCATTGTTTGCCGCCGGCCAGATCGAAACGATCCGGGCTGAAGGCGGGCTGACGGACGGCGAGACGGATGGCGATTGCGGTGATGATTTGCCGCTGTATCGCTGGAGGCAAAGCATCACCAGCACGAGCATCGCTGGCCTGCACGAAGTCGAAGTCGCGATTGAAAACACCCAGACGGGTAATGCGATTTATGATTTGCGCACCTTCCTGTTCGAGCGCCCGATCGATTCCAGCGACAAAAAGGATTCGCAGAAAGCGGGAGGTCGCAAGTGAAGTGGCACGATCGCCCGGTTCAACCCGTAGCCGCCTTTACGTTAATCGAAGTGGTGATCAGCTCCGCGCTCATGGCGCTGATCCTTGTTAGCGCGTATCTCTGCTTCAGCGCCAGCATCGCCACCCGCAAAACCATGGAACCGCGCCTCGAAGTTATCCAGAACGCCCGCGTCGCGATGGCGCTGATGGCGGCCGATCTGCGCGCCGCCTGTCCGCTGGACCGGGATTTTGATTTTCTCGGAATGCACCGGATGATGGGTGACACCGTCGCGGACAATCTCGATTTCGCCACGCACAACTACACTCCGCAACACCTTCGCGAAGGCGATTTTTGCGAGGTCAGCTACTACCTTGACCGCGATCCTCAAAGCGGTCAATTCAGCCTGTGGCGACGGCGAAATCCCACGATTGCGCCTGACTCACTCTCTGGCGGAAGCAAGGAAGAGATCGCCACCGGCCTGCTGGGCTTGCAGTTTGAATACTCCGACGGCTTGGACTGGTATGATTCCTGGGGCGAATTGAAACCGGAGAAGACACAAACGTCCGAACGCGCCCTAGCTCAAGCCAACCTTTCCGGCATGCCTGAAGCCGTGCGCATCACCCTTTGGTTCGATTCCGATCCGCATAAAAAATCCGCGACCGAACCGGATGAAACTCAACCCGCGGCTTCGCTGGCGTTTCAAACCGTCGCACGATTGAACCTCGCAGGCGCTGCGGCGAACACCGCTTCAAGCAGTTCGGGATCAGGCGGCACTTCGGGCGCAACTGGCCCAAGCCAATCCACCGTCAACACGGGAGGAGTGAACTGAGATGCGCACGCGCGGTTCCATCCTCGTAGGTCTGCTCTGGTGCCTCGCGTTATTGGCGATCGTGGTCATTGGAGTTCTGCACACGGCGCGAATGGATTTGAAAGTGGGCAAGAATTCCGGCGACCGCATCCAGGCGCATTACCTGGCGGTGGCCGGAATCGAGAAAGCCAAGGCGCTGATTTATCGCGATGCGCAGGAACGCAGTCGCAGCGCCCAAAATCATAATGGCGAACTCTACAACGCGCCGGCGGAGTTTCAGAACGTGTCGCTTGGACGCGGCAAATTTCAAGTGCTTCGCCGTGGCCGCGAAGATGAAGGCGGCGGAATCATTTATGGCATCAGTGACGAGGAAAGCCGGCTGAACCTAAACGCCGCTTTGACCTACTCGCTGGCCAGATTGGAAGGCATGACCCCGGACGCCATCGCGGCAATTGCCGACTGGCGCGATGGTGACAACGCCGTGACGCCGGGCGGCGCAGAAGCGGAGTATTATCTCGGATTGCAACCGCCGTATCAGCCGAGGAACGGTCCGTTCCAGACCGTGCGGGAACTGCTGATGGTGCGTGGCATCTCCCGCGAACTGCTCCTGGGAAAAGACCTTCACCAGAACGGTTTGCTGGAGTCCGAGGAAGAAGATGGGAAAGACGTTTTCGCCCATGAGCAGACGAGCGATTTGGACCTGGGCTGGGCCGGAGTGCTGACCTTGGATTCAACCGTGGAAAACGTCAACGCCGCGGGCGAAGAGCGCGTGAACGTGCAAACCGCCGACGAAACCGCGCTCACAAAAGTTCATAGCATTTCTTCCGAGCTAGCCCGCGCGATCATTGCGTTTCGCGCGCAAAACCAACTGCGGAGTATTGCAGATCTGCTCGATGTCACAGCCGGTGCCAGCACGAATTCCTCAAACACCCGAGCAACCGCCGGACGCGCCAATCCAAATAACTCCTCCACTTCTTCTGGCCGCAAAGTCATCGGTGAAGAACTGTTCCTCGACATTGCGGACGACGTGACGGTCGATTCGAACTCCTCCCTTCCCGGCGCGATCAACATCAACACCGCCAATCTCGAAGTGCTCGCGTGCCTGCCGGGCGTCGATCGGCAACTGGCGCAGGCGATCATTTCCTATCGTCAATCCAGCGGATTTTTCGCCCACACGGCGATGCTCTTGAGAGTTCCTGGCATCAGCCAAAGTCTCTTCAAACAACTGGCGCCGCTGGTCACCGCGCGTTCCGAAACCTTCCGTATCCTGAGCGAAGGCCAGGTGAATTCTGGAGTTCGCCAGCGCATTCTGACGGTTGTCCATATTGACCTAAAAGACGTTCGGACCCTTTCGTATCGCGAGGATGACCTTTGACACACGCATGAATTCACCCGGCATTTACCTTGAGATCAGCTCGGGCTCACTCAAAGCGCTCCACGGCGAAGAAGGTCTGGAGCTGTTGTTGGAGCGAACCGCCAACGGCCGGCTAAGCGAGGCGTGCAAAGAACGAACGATCGCCGCGCTGCGAAATTTTCTTCAGCTCAAAAGCTGGCAGCCGCGACCACGAGCCTACTGCGCGATCGGTGCCAGCGGCGTTTCACTGCGTCGCATTAAACTGCCCGCCGCGAGCAAAGAAGAAACCCAACGCCTGCTCCGGATGCAGATTGAAAGCGAATTCCCGCTCGCGCCCGATGAATTGGCCTGGGGCTCCCGCGCCTTGGGCGAACTGCGTCAGAACGGAACGACGCAGCAGGAGTTGCTGGTAATGGCGTTGAAAAAAGACGTGATCGAAGAATATGCAACGCTGTTGTCCGACTGTGGTTTGACGCCGCTGTTCACGCTGGCGG